>NZ_ASSB01000408.1:0-11111 GCF_000520755.1 Paenibacillus sp. 1-18 | reverse complement strand
TTGAGGCAGGGAAGCGTAACAACGGCTGCGCAGGTCCGCTTTATGTTTCGCTGCTGCTTCCGGGACAATTGCTGGAGCAGGTGCCCATGGAGCCGGGGGATTTGAGAGTGGACGTTCTTTTTACCCCGGAAGGGTCTTTAGATTGTGATCATGCATAACTGACAAATGACTAACGAAACGAAGTTCTGGCATGTGAAAGGAGCTGTGAGGGAGTCGTGGATTCCTTTACTCATTTTAACGAACAGGGACGTGCTCGTATGGTGGATATTTCGGGCAAAGCGTCTACGGTTCGTACAGCAGTCGCTGTGACACGAATTACAATGAATCCGGCAACATTGACGGCTGTGAAAGAAGGCAGGATCGGCAAAGGCGATGTACTCGCTGTAGCGCAGGTCGCAGGGATTCAAGGCGCGAAAAAAACGTCGGACTGGATTCCGATGTGTCATCCGCTGGCCCTGACAGGCGTGAATATTACTTTTTCCGATAATGGGCATGATGTGCTCCATATTGAAGTTGAAGTGAAGACCGAGGGTAAGACAGGTGTAGAAATGGAAGCTTTGACAGCGGCTTCAGCCGCAGCGTTAACCGTGTATGATATGTGCAAGGCGCTGCAAAAAGATATGATCATCGGCCCTACCATGCTGCAATCGAAAACAGGCGGCAAGCATGGGGATTTTCAAAGGGAGGACCACCGGGAACCTTGACAAAAGATAACATTGTCGCCGAGAGGGTACTGTGATGTGATGGAGGATGCAGCGTGCCTGTTTCTGATTTTCAGAAGAGAAAGTATTCTTTCATGATAGGAGAAGGGTGATCTTATGGTGTGGAAAACGGCGATCCTGACAGCCAGTGATAAAGGGGCAAGAGGAGAGCGTGAGGATACAAGCGCACAGGTCATCCGGGAGCTCGTCGAAGAAGAACTGGGCGGAGAGATTGTAGAGTACCGGATCGTTCCCGATGAACCGGATGAAATTATTGCGGCTTTAATCGAAATGACCGATTATTTTCATGCAGACCTGGTACTGACTACAGGCGGAACCGAACTGGCGATCCGTGATGTGACACCTGAGGCAACTCGGCGGGTCGTGGAACGGGAAGTGCCAGGTATGGCGGAAGCTATGAGAATGATCGTGATGCAGAAAAATCCGACGGCCATGCTATTCCGAGGAATTGTGGGAATACGTGGGCGCACACTGATCGTAAATTTGCCGGGAACGCCCAAAGGCGTACATGAAAATTTGGCGGCTATTATGGATCAGCTCCCGGAGGCGCTACTTATGGTGACAGGCCAGTTCAGGTAGAAGGCAGCATTTGTGTGTGGTATGATACTCATAGGATGATTAAGGAGGAGTGCTGCACATGCCCAATATTGGAGCACCGGGTTATATTTTGTTGATTATTCTGGCCCTGCTGCTATTTGGCCCAAACAAGCTGCCTGAGTTGGGACGAGCTGTGGGCCGTACATTCCGTGAGTTTAAAAACGGGGCACGCGATATTTTATCCGAAGACGAACGGACGGAGCGTAAAGGCGCCAAAGATAGTGTGGTTCAAGCATCCCAGCCGACGTCTTCAGAGGTTCAGCCTCAGCCTGAGGATAAACGGTTGCCGTAACACTATTTTTTAGTATGAACACGAGCCTCTTCTTTTGGGAAGGGCTTTATTTTTTAGCGTTTCTACAGTACGACGTTCCGTTCGGAAAGGAGGAGTGGGTTTGACCCCATCAGAGCATGAAATGTCGCTAGTGGAGCATCTGGGCGAGCTTCGTCGCAGAATTATTTATGTGCTGATTGTATTTGTTCTGGCGCTGGTTGGCGGCTTGTTCGCGGCGGGGCCTGTCTATGACTGGCTTATTCGCTCCGGTTCGGCGCAAGCTTTTCAGCTGAATGCATTTTCCTTTTGGGACGGGATCGGTATCTACATGAAGATCGCCATGATTATTGGGATTGCGGTGGCGCTGCCGTTTGCATGTTATCAGCTATGGAAGTTTGTCAGTCCCGGCTTACGGCCGCAGGAGCGGAGTGCAACTTTGCGTTATGTGCCTTATGTACTGCTGTTGTTCATCATGGGCACGGCTTTTGCTTATTTCATTATTTTCCCGATGGCGATTCAGTTTACGTCGTCTGTCACCAAGAGCATGGGCTTGCATGAAACGTACGGTATTGCACAGTATTTCACCTTTATGTTTAATATTGTGCTGCCTGTGGCGCTCTTATTTGAACTCCCGTTGCTAATCATGTTTCTGACAGGGATTCATGTTTTAACTCCGATGAGGCTTCGCAAATGGCGGAAAATTTCTTATTTTCTGCTTGTATTCGTCGCGGTTGTCATTACCCCACCGGACTTTATATCCGATTTTTTGGTGGCAATCCCGTTGCTGGTGCTATATGAGGTGAGCGTGTACTTGTCATCCGTCGTGTATCGCAGGCAGCTGCGTGCACAGGAGGAACGTGAGGCCCAAATGCGTATAGAAAAATAAGCATTCGCCTAAGGCAACGGTTATTTTTAAGTCGGATGGAAATAATCGAGAAGGGCTATCCATAAAAATTCCCATAAAAAATACATTAGGGACTTGAAATTCAATCTCAAGTTGAGTATCATAAAGTTGGTTGTTAGCACTGATGACTGTCGAGTGCTAATACATACAACATAACAACCAAATTACAGTATAAAACACTTAATAAGGAGGCTATTTTTTCATGATCAAACCTTTGGGTGAACGCGTATTGGTGGAAGCAATTGAGCAAGAGCAAACGACTTCCTTCGGAATCGTACTTCCTGACTCTGCCAAGGAAAAGCCGCAAGAAGGCAAAATTATCGCGGTTGGCGCAGGCGCATTGAAAGACGGTGCCCGTATTCCTCTGGAAGTAAAAGAAGGCGACCGTGTTATTTTCTCTAAATACGCTGGAACGGAAATCAAATATGAAGGTAAAGAATATTTGATTATGAAAGAAAGCGATATCCACGCGATCATCGGTTAACCGGAATCCGGACAGGACCTGAATATAGGAATCGAACAAATCATTCATAATCCATAGGGAGGTTTTACACAAATGGCTAAAGACATTAAATTCAGTGAAGACGCTCGCCGCTCCATGCTGCGCGGGGTAGACGCATTGGCTAACGCTGTTAAAGTAACACTCGGACCGAAAGGCCGTAACGTTGTACTTGAGAAAAAATTCGGTAGCCCGCTTATCACAAATGACGGTGTAACGATTGCAAAAGAAATCGAGCTGGAAGACGCATTCGAAAACATGGGTGCTCAACTGGTTAAAGAAGTAGCAACCAAAACAAACGATGTAGCTGGTGACGGTACAACTACCGCTACGGTATTGGCTCAAGCCCTCATCACTGAAGGTTTGAAAAACGTAACTGCTGGCGCAAGCCCAATCGGTATCCGCAAAGGGATCGACAAAGCGGTAAAAGCGGCTGTTGCTGAACTGCAATCCATCTCCAAACCTATCGAAAGCAAACAATCCATTGCACAAGTAGCCGGAATTTCCGCTGCTGATGATGAAGTAGGCGAACTGATCGCTGAAGCTATGGAAAAAGTGGGCAAAGACGGTGTAATCACCGTTGAAGAATCCCGCGGTTTTGCAACAGAGCTGGAAGTCGTTGAAGGTATGCAATTTGACCGTGGCTACATTTCCCCGTACATGATTACAGATACGGACAAAATGGAAGCTGTACTGGACAATCCATATATCTTGATCACAGACAAAAAAATCACGAACACACAAGAAATCCTGCCGTTGCTTGAAAAAATCGTACAACAAGGCAAACCGCTCGTTCTGATCGCTGAAGATATCGAAGGCGAAGCACTGGCGATGCTGGTTGTCAACAAACTGCGTGGTACATTCAATGCTGTAGCTGTTAAAGCTCCAGGCTTTGGTGACCGTCGTAAAGCAATGCTGCAAGATATCGCTGCCCTGACAGGCGGCCAAGTGATCACGGAAGAGCTGGGTCTGGACCTGAAATCAGCTTCCGTAGACCAACTGGGTACAGCACGTCAAGTGCGTATCACGAAAGAAAATACGATTGTGGTTGACGGCGCTGGCAACAAAGCCGACATCGACGCTCGTGTTAGCCAAATCCGTACACAATTGGAAGAAACAACTTCCGAGTTTGACAAAGAAAAATTGCAAGAGCGTCTGGCTAAATTGTCCGGCGGCGTAGCAGTCATCAAAGTCGGTGCGGCTACTGAAACAGAATTGAAAGAACGCAAACTGCGCATCGAAGATGCCCTGAACGCAACCCGTGCTGCGGTTGAAGAAGGTATCGTATCCGGTGGTGGTGTAGCGCTCCTGAACGTATATAAAGCAGTTGCAGCTGTTGAACTGCAAGGTGACGAGCAAACAGGCGTGAACATCGTGTTGCGCGCTCTGGAAGCTCCAATCCGTACAATCGCTGCTAACGCAGGTGAAGAAGGCTCTGTAATCGTTGAGCGTCTGAAACGCGAAGAAGTTGGCGTAGGTTTCAACGCAGCTACTGGCGACTGGGTAAACATGATCGAAGCTGGTATTGTTGACCCTGCGAAAGTAACTCGTTATGCATTGCAAAACGCTGCATCTGTAGCAGCCATGTTCCTGACTACCGAAGCGGTTATCGCTGACAAGCCAGAACCAGAAAAGGCTGCAATGCCTGATATGGGCGGCATGGGTGGAATGGGCGGCATGATGTAATAAGGCTGATAAAGCCTTATACATCAAGGTTTGTTTTTATCCAAATGGTTAAGAGTAACATTTGGATAACATAAGAATGGATTTTAGAAGCCTCTCATGAGTTCTGCGAACTTGCGGGAGGCTTCTTTCTTTTTATGCTTAGTAACGTGTAGATGTCCAAGCCTATCCATTATTTATGCAATTCAGTGCCGGGTTCGGCCAACAGAGAGACATGTGTATGTCTAAAAGAATGCGGAGTCGTTTCCGTATTGAGCTCTGCCAGCTCCAGTACCCTTTTCATTCGAAGCTCATATTGTTTTCCTCAATCCCGTATAAGCCAGCGTCAAGAACGTTTTATAGTCACCGTCTAACCCATGTTCCAATATGGAGGGCTTTTACTTTTATATAAGGCGGAATAAATATTAGACTCCCTCAATAATAAAAACAACGGCAGCCATGGACGAGAAAATAAAATCCTAGACTGCCGATGTTCTATTGAACTATCGTGTCACTTTAGTTCAATCTCTTCCCTTTTCATAAAAGTTGTTGTGCAAAGCTTTCTGCCGTTAAAATCATGCCTTACTCCAAGCCACTTTGTAAAATTCTAATCCCCACCGAGTTCAATTGTTTTCGTGGCGACACGGTCATGAAATTCCCGATCATGTTCCACGAATACAATGGTCGGCGTGTACTCAAGCAGCAGCTCCTCAATTTGCATCCGGGAAATCACGTCGACAAAGTTGAGCGGTTCGTCCCAAATATGCAGATGAGCCTCCTCACATAGGCTTCTCGCGATCAGAACCTTCTTCTTCTGCCCGCCGCTAAACGCCGATATATCCTTCTCAAACTGGATGCGGGCGAAATCTAGCTTACGCAACACGGCCTTAAATAAGCTTTCATCAATTCTGTGCTCTGCTGCATAATCGGAAAGCGTTCCTCGCAGATGAGAAGTATTCTGGGATACATAGGAAACGCGAAGCTGCGGCTCCCGCTGAAACGTACCTGTATAGTGTAGCGCCTCAGCGTTGAGCAGGCGGAGCAAGCTAGACTTACCTGAACCATTTGGACCTGAAATCGCAATCCGATCTCCTGGTTCGATCGTCAGACAAACGTTCTTGCAAACCGGTCTTTCCCCGTAGTAAATCGTGACGTGATCCAGCATCGCCAGTTCTGATTTGGGATACACGAGCTGAGAGATCGCAAGGCTTTCTGACTGTTCGATATTTCGGAGCAGTTTCGATTTTTCCTCTAAAGCGGCGTGTTGCCTCTGTTCGATGGATTTCGAGCGTTTCATCATTTTTGCTGCCTTATGCCCGACGTAACCCTTGTCAAGCTTGGAGCCGGAGTTTCGTGTGCCGTTTTTCGATTTCTCGGTCTCGAGAGACCAGCCGCTAGCACGTTTAGCAGAAGCAGATAAACGCTGTATGTCTTTGTACAGCTTTTCGTTTTGTGCCATTTCGAACGTATCCTGGCGAGTTTTATTCGTCCACCAGCTGGAGAAGTTGCCTTTTTGGATTTCGATATTCGTTTTGTTGATCGATAGAATATGATCCACGCAGCGGTCGAGAAAAGCCCGGTCGTGTGAAACAAGAATAAAACCGCGCTTCGTATTCAGATAATCGGCGACAAGCTTGCGTGCGTGCAAGTCGAGATGATTGGTCGGCTCGTCGATGAGCAGAAATCGATTGTCTTGGATGAATAGCACGGCCAGCAATACCTTCGTCTGTTCTCCTTGGGACAGCGATTCGAATGGCCGATACAACACGTCTTCTGAGACCTTAAGCAGGTTCAGTTCGCGCATCAACTTCCAGCCCTCATAGCCTGGCACGATCTCTTCGACGACGTCTAAGGTCAAATACTCCGGGTGTTCGACGGGAAACGGAAAATAATCAAAGGCGACTGGTGTGGAGATCGTACCGCTGTATTCGTACTTCCCCTGCAGCAGGTTTAAGAACGTCGTTTTCCCCCGACCGTTTCGCCCCGTAAAGCCCAACTTCCAGTCTGTATCAATTTGAAAATGAACATTTTCGAATATAGGGTCATAGCTGCCTGGATAGGCAAAAGTAAGATTGGTTACCTGAATGGCGGGCATGGCAATCATCCTTTCGTTTGGAAATAAAAAAGAGCCGCAAGAAAGGTGCTATCTTGCGGCTCTAATCCATACGAGGAAATACGGCCCCATTCCAAGGGGCCGTATGACTGTCCGGAGAGGGAGCGCAAACGAAACGCAGACCTTTCTTGCAGAGATGAAATAAAACGACCACAGCCGATCGCTGAGTCCGTTCTTTTCGTGATCTCGAAGCAAGAAAGTTCTACATGTATCCGTTCAACTCCCGTCATCAAATTACATTCAGTTTATCACAATAGTAATTTAACTACAACCTGCGTAGTCCCGTTTAGGCTGAAGCCTCGCGTAGGCCGACATGCTCCTTAGATTGATTCATATAGTAATTACGAATTCGCCCAAACCCATTATACTGATAACAACACATACGGAAGCACCGTTGTGCAATCCGAAAGCATCGGTGATACCCTGCTGGCATACGCTGGTGGGGTATTTTTCTGTTTTATAGGGGGAGGAATACATATGTTTAGATGGATAGTGACGTTACTGGCATCGGTTTTATTAGCTGGGTGCAGCGTGCAGCAAGATGTTGAAAAGACCACCAAAATGAGCTTTTGGGAAGCCTGCACCGCTCTTCTTACTAATGCTTTAGTAGCTAGTTGGTCTAATCAAAATCAAATTTATCATTTTTCTAGGACAGAAGCTTCCAAATTCATTCTCAAAAGGGCATAGCGTTATACCGAGAAGCCGCTTCAAAACGCATTTTAAATACATACACTTAGAACAAGAGTAGGTAGAAGGAATGGCAATCAAAAAGTAGTTTTTATAATTATTAATTTCATTTCTACTTTTAAAATATAGAATGGAGGATAATTTTGTGCCAAAAGCGTCGGTTATACTACCAGTTTATAACAATGCTGATTTTGTTTTGGAAGCAATACACAGTATTTTAGTTCAAACCTACTCGGATTTTGAATTAATTATTATTGATGATGGCTCGACAGATGGATCTGCCTTTCTTATTTCGCAAATAGCAGACCCTAGAGTGATAAAGATCTTCCATGATACCAATCGAGGGTTGGTCGCTTCTTTAAACGAAGGATTAAATAAGGCAACTGGCGAATACATCCTTCGTATGGATAGCGATGATATTTCTACGCCAGATCGACTGGGCGTTCAAATATCATTTATGGATCAAAATCCGTTAATTGATGTATGCGGTGCTGCTTTTACTACTTCTAGTGGAGGAGTAATGAAGGTGAATCCGGCCAGTCATGACGAAATTAAAACATGGTTGTTATTTCATTGTTGTATGTGCCATCCTGCTATAATAATGCGCACTAGCATGATCCATCAGCTTGGCGTTCAATATGATAGTAATTATCCTCATGCCGAAGACTACGAGCTGTGGAACCGACTAGTTTTTCAGGTACAAATGGCGAATCTCCCCATAAACGTATTGTATTATCGTCAACATGATGGACAAGTGTCCAATCAGCATAGAGCTATTCAAGATGCTACCGCTCGGAGAATTCGTCAAAGACAGTTTAGCCAGTTGGGCTTGGAATTATCGGAAGCAGAGAATCAGATTATGCTGGATATTCTTGAGTTTAAAATTAATCCCTACGATTATAGTAGTTACACCAAAGCTTTAGGCTTTGCTAACTGGGTGCTAGACCAAAACCGTAAGTATTGGGTTTATAATCAGGAACTATTAAACATGGCGTTTTCAAGATGCATATCCCATCTTCCTTATTAAACAAGATATCAGTAACGATCGGAAAATATCCTAGTACCCCGCTGGCATGCGTCAATGGGGTACTTTTTTTGTTTACCTGAACGCCCGGTCACAAAGTGCATTCACACATATATTAAGGTGACGACAAATAAAGGAGGGCAAAAACTATGAGTGGATGTGCAGGTCCAGCTGTTTGCGGTGTGTGGACTTCTACAGCGGCAATTTTGGTGCTTTATATCCTCTTGGTTATTATCCTTAAATCATGTTGGATTTAATGTTGTAAAAAACTATTGGATTGTACCTCTTCACTTCACCCAGTAAGTCTGATACTAACTCATGAAAACGTGTAATGACCCTACTAGCTGGCTGGTAGGGTGTTTTGTCGATTGTTCGGGATTCAGATTTGATTGGTATGTAAGACAAAAGCCCTCCATTAAAGGAAGGCTCTTGTAGACGCTGAGTATGGCAACTCATGGATATCGTATTGTAAATCATATTCTCAAGTCAATGCGATTTCCTATACCATTTCAAAAGTTTTACAAGGAAAACACAAAACAATATTGCAAAAGATATTGCAAAAGCGACAACAATCCACCACTGAGGATCAAGTATATATAACACAACTCCCGTAAGTAAGATTGCTGTTATTATCGCAATTCTTATTTTCAACATTGTGCTCTTACTAACCCTAGCTTCCAATTTTGGCAGTGTTATTTGAATTATTATAGCAAGTACAACGAAAAAAATTGAAGTAAATGAATTATAGATAAATACCAGCTCCTTTTTTTTGTCATGTACATCTCCTGTGCCGTTAGGGGCTGCTGAAGAGAGACATTAAGAATTGCTTGTGATGGAGTATCCTGTTCACATCAAGTTAACCGTAATTCCTTTGCCTTTATCTTGGATTTTAAGGACTTGTGCAAGAAGCCCTTCTTCTGTCCCTATTACTTCGCCAACAACATCCGATCAAACGACTGTTACTGCGGAATAGACTAAGACAGGATAGAGTTACAAAGTAATCAATTGCCCTACTGGTTAAGCTAGTAAGAGGGCAGCGCTCAAAGGTGCGACTGTGGGAGAGGTTCCGCAGAAGGTTTAGTGATTGGAATCAGATAAGAAAGCCGGAGAGAGAAGCTTCTTTTCCGGCTCTTTGGCATGGTGGCAAACAGAACGATTACTTGTTGAGCAGGATGAAATTATTGATAAAACCGTTTTCTTGTATGAAGATGGGGGTTTGGATTTTCGATGTGAAATCGTAATAGTATACGCCGCGTCTTTCTTCCTGATTTTTCTGAGAAGTGCTGCCCAAATAATAGACCCCCTTGCCGTCCGGGGACATATAGACAAATTGGCGGGATAAAAAGGGCAGCTTTATTTTGGTGCGTTTACCTGTTGCAATATCAATCAGACTATACTCGGGATTGCCGTGATTAATGAAACGAGTGGTTATGAGGAGCAGCTTATCATTACTGCTGGACATTGAAGTTATTTTCTCTTTTTTTAGTGTGACGATAGAACGCTCTTGCTTGGTAACGTTATTGATTTCTGTAACCTTGTTGTCCGGGGGGACCATAATGGTCTGTGTTCGGTCTGAGATGTCACCTTGTTTATCTCGCTCCCTCTCCGAATACTGTGAATTGTAAATTGTATTTTTTGCTGAATTATAGGCTATAGACCAAGTGATATTATCTTGGTTTTCATCATGTATAAATTTCATGGTACGCGTTGATTTATTGTAGAAAATGGTTTTAAGTGTATGTTCTCCTTTTTTGACCGCTGCTAGAACGAGTGGGCCATCTGGAGTAGTTGGTACGATACGATTAATGGCAAACAAATTATCGGTCAGCTGTTCGGTTTTTTTGGTATTCAAGTCGTACGAAAATAATTGGTCTCCCTTATCACCAACATCGGCAGAGTAATAAATTTTGTGATCAGGAAAGGACACTACAGAAAGCGGGTATTGAGAGGTATAAGGAATATCGGCCAGTTTGGTCAATTTTTTACTGCTTAAGTCGTACGTCATAACTCGCATAACCATGCCTTGATCTGTGTTCTTCCCATTCACATACTCTGTATAAGTCATGGATAGATACTGGCCTTTCCCGGCCAACGCTACTTTTTCATTTTTGGGTACAGATGATTCTGAGGGAGAGCAGGATGACAATAAAGCTGGCACGAGCAGGGAAAGTATAAAGAAGCGATAGCTGCTTGTTTTCACATGGATGCATCCTTTCTAAGATAAGATGAATCAAACTGAATATGATAACAAAAAGAGAAAAGGATAGGACACGAGATCCCATCCTTTTTTGGTATAAAGATAAAAATCATAGGAATATCTTGCTGAAAATGAGACGTACGGATTCCATTCTAAACCTAGATCCTCTACACCCGTTTTCCAAATATCAATGACTGCATCTGGAAGTCTCCCATTATCAGCTTTATAAAAATTAGCTACGGTATTATTATCATAATTCCTTACCCGAATTTTTGTCCCAAACTTGGGGTTATCAATTTCCCCTTTTGTTGCACAGTCACCTTTTTCGAGTCTATTGGAATTTTCCCCATACGTGTCTGTGAAGTTTGTTCCTCTCCCTACGCCTCGAACATAGCCATCAGATGTTCCGTGAATTTTAATTTCATTATCATGTGG
>NZ_ASSB01000407.1:0-43722 GCF_000520755.1 Paenibacillus sp. 1-18 | reverse complement strand
AGAAAAGCCAGCCGAGCATACCGACAAAGCCGCATTGCAGCAGCGAGCGCCGGGGGGCGTGAAACAGAATGCCGAAAGCAGCGGTGGCAATAAAGCTTGTGAATAATTGTGCAAGCATAAGCTTGGATCTCCTCCGAATCACATATACGTAATGATAACTGCAACACCAGCTCCGATGCCAAAAGACGTCAGGCAAGCATCAGCACCCTTCGAAAGTCCCGAAACAAGGTGTCCGGCCATTAAATCACGGATGGCATTGGTTATTAACAAGCCTGGCACGAGTGGCATGACGGAGCCAATAATGATTTTGTCCATCATCTGCCCCCAACCTGCTATCGTGAGCAGAGCCGCTAGCAAGCCGATCAAAAAAGATGCGGAAAACTCTGAGAAAAACTTAACCTTAACAAGCCTGTGAAAATATTGCACGGATGCGAAGCCAATACCGCCGCACAACACGGCTGCAGGGAAGTCTCGCCAGACTCCACCAAACATAATCATAAAACAACCGCTAGCCAGGGCGGCGGCTGCCAGCTGTACACGGTTGGAATAGCGGAGAGGCCCACATTCAATCTCTGAAAGCTCCTCTACCGCAGCGCGGGGAGACAAGTCACCTGTGCTGATTTTACGTGAAATGGAATTCACCGCAGTTACCTTGTGCAAATCGGTGGTCCGCTCTACGATACGAATGAGCTTGGCAGGCTCCGAGTTGTTAATGGCAAAAAAAATCCCGGTCGGTGTTACATAGCTATGGGACTCGGGGATACCGTAGGCTGAGGCAATGCGGGACATCGTGTCTTCGACGCGGTAGGTTTCAGCTCCATTTTGCATCATCAGCTTGCCGGCCAACAGACAAACCTCCACGATCTCAGGAGTAGGATAGGAATGATTATTCATGCTCGCTCTCTTTCATGCGTACGGGTCGTTTGACCCTATTATTTTCATTTATTGTAGCACAAAAAGCCGCCTTTTTAGAGGCGGTGTTGCTCGAGAAATTCAAGAATTCGGTTAAGATTCCACCGTATCCGGAATAACTGTATAATAGGACTCTTCCAAACATGCTGCGGCCTCAGACAGGCCCATAGCTTTAAGCTGTCCTGCTACAAAAGCACGCAGGGCGGAATGGGTGAACAGATGCCGTGTCTGGGCATCCCGAATAAAGGCCAGTCTGGCTTCATACGATCCGCTGCGAAACAACTCACGCACAGCTTCACCTTGCTGTCCCCAATGGAAGGGCTCTGCCACGCTCAAAAGGGCACCCTTAGTAGAAGAGTGTTGCCTTGCAGTCGAATATCTTTGAATGCCCAAGCCGTTCAACGTAGGAGCGGCTTCATTTTGCTTCCGTTCCAATCGCAAATTGTCGATGTAGACAGCCATATCCTGTATGGGCTGGATACTGAAGCGTTCTCGAAAGCATTCGCGTACAAATTGCGTGCGTTCATCTGTGGCCTGAGGCGTTCGCTGATCTAGATGTCCAGAATAGTCCTCTCCATTGGCGTAGTACCGTTTTAATGAACTGTTTTCTGTATAAACCACGCTTAAAAAATCCTGCAAATGGCGCGCAACCACCCATACTCCTGTCCAATCAACGGGGGATACGCACACAATAGGAGCCTGTGAAAGATCCTTTTCAAGTCCAAAATCGGTTAAAAAACCATAATGTATTCCATCCACACCTGCATGGGCAAAAGGAATGACATCTGGCGGTGTAGCCATATATCGTGGTGCGCGACCCTGCTCCATTATCAATCCCAAATCAAAGCCCAGAGAATGCCGGTTCGCTTCAAGCTCCTGTTCAAATTCGATAAGTGCCTCAATCAAAGGTGTAGCTGATCCGTAGGCTAAGTTAGAACCGGAATCCATCGTGTATGCCTCCCTTTTCCAAATACATCCGTAAAGCATTCATCCCTAAAAGTTAAGTGATTTCACACGAAATGTAAACCTCTGTAACGAATCTTTTCAAAAATGTGACCTTCTACCTGTGTACTGAGGAATAAAACTCTTTCGGGTCAAGCAGGACAAGATACCTATGTTAGTCCAGTATATTAGTTCAGTACAGGAGTAAAGTGAATTTGCGAAAAAAAGTGGTCTTTTCAGAGTATGTTAGCAGCTGTGAAGCGTGAATGCGGGAGACGGATCATGAATGGGTAGGGTGCAACGCAACAGGTCAACGGGTATAATATCAGGACAAGGTGAAGATGAGCGTCATCCAAAGATTTTACAGAAAGAAGTGGGCATATGAATTTGCAAAAGAAGGCCGTTTTTTTTGATGTAGATGATACCATGTATGATCATTTGCACCCTGCACGCGCTGCGCTGCGTACAGTATTAGGATTAAGTGAGCGTTTTCCTTATGAAGAAGCCTACCACCGCATTCGTTATTATAGCGATCTATTGTCGGCCCAAGGAGGATTATTGGAGGGGAAGGCAGGATCAGATGAGTTGGACGATATGAGGGAGGGCCGTTTCGTTCTGGCTTTACAGGAATTCGGAGTGGATATCACTCGTGAGCAGGCGGCACATGTTCAAAAAGTATACTTGGATCGCCAGTATCGGATCGCTCCTTTTGAGGGAGCCACATCCTTAATGGATGCATTGAGCTCGGCTGGATACTTGGTTGGCTTGATTACGAACGGTCTTGAAGAGCATCAGATGAGTAAAATCAAGGCGATGGCGCTGGAAAATCATGTTGCACCCGAGCATATCTTTGTATCTGGAACTGTTGGATATGCCAAGCCCGATCCACGCATTTTTGAGGTAGTGAACGAGCGGACAGGAACTTTGGCAGAGCATTGCTGCTATATTGGGGATTCCTGGCGGAATGATGTGGCCGGAGCCGTAGCCGCAAATTGGCGGGGGATTTGGTTCAATCACAGGAACGCTTCCCCGGAATCTGACGTGCTGGGAGCCTATGAAACAGCGGTAAGTTATGCAGAGTTGAAGAAATTACTGCTGCCTGATACTTTGAAGCCGGTGCATATTGCAGGTTCCAAAACCAATCCTGCATCATTTTGAACCCGTTCCTGAAGATGACCCGTAATACAACTTATCCGGCATATGTCTAACTTCATTTGAAATGTTTTAGAACAGGAGAAGGAAGGGATCGCACATGGTTGAACAATGGAGACAAGCAGACGACATCATAAGTCAAGTGACCGTTTACAGTACGGAGGATAATGACCCAGTTACTATTAAAACAGTCACCCAGGACGTCCGCTGTATTGGCATTGGAACAGATGCGGCCGTATTTACACTTGATTCATTACCCGGCTACGCGTTCAAGGTGTATTCAGACATGGCGATCGAGAAGAAAGATGCGGAGGCCCAGGTGTATGAACGCTTGCAGGGGTCCGATTTTTTTCCTCATTATTACGGGAAGGGCGATAAATACATTGTGATTAGCTATGAATCCGGTATTACGCTGCTGGATTGTCTGCTGCAAGGAATACCGGTGCCGGAGCAGGTCATTCTGGATGTGGAAGAGGCGAGGGAATTTGTCCGATCCAAGGGATTGAATCCGCGTGATATTCACCTCAAGAATGTGCTAATGCAAAATGGACGTGCCAAGGTATTGGATGTATCCGAATATGTCAAAGAAGGCGATGACAAACGATGGGAGCATCTCGTATGGGCGTATCACACGTTTTATTCAGGTATATCGGAGGTTAAAGTCCCGTCCTGGGTTTTGGATACGATCAAAAAGTGGTATTACAAGCTGGATAACTCCAGCTTCAATCTGGAGGAGTTTGCCCAGCGGGCCAGTCAATTGTTCTCTAAATGGAGATCATAACGGCTATTGCGGTAGCCCATTTAGTACCTGAATTTTTATAAAAAAAGGATTGCACCCGCAATAAGGGGAGCAATCCTTTTCTTTTATCTGAAATCTCGGGGCACTCTTCTGGCGACACCGCTCGCAATTGCAGCTTTAATGACATTTTCCCGTACACGTTGAACAGCGCTCTCATTAAATACACCGGGGATGATATACAGCTTGTTTAACTCCTCGGGACGGATAGTGCTGGCGATGGCTTCTGCCGCCGCCAGCTTCATCTCCTCGTTAATTTCACGGGCACGGCAGTCAAGCGCTGCCCGAAAAATACCAGGGAAACAAAGCACATTGTTAATCTGATTAGGATAGTCCGAACGTCCTGTGGCGATGACACCTGCGATATCCTCGACTTCCTCTGGCGCAATCTCGGGAACCGGGTTAGCCATGGTGAATAGCACAGGAGCCTCATTCATGCGTTTCACGTCCTCTCGTTGCAGCAGTCCACCTGCCGATAGACCGATAAACACGTCAGCGTCCTTCAGAACCTCAGACAGTGAGCCAGACAGCCGTTCGGGGTTGGTATGCTGCGCATACCAGTTCCACATCGAGTTCTCATAAGTCTCATCAGCTGTAATCGCTCCGTGACGGTCTACGCCAATGATGTTGACAGCTCCGGCAGATAGCAAAATCTTGCTGCAGGCCACACCCGCCGCGCCGATACCGCACACGACAATTTTGACCTCAGACAGTGATTTGCCGACGACCCTCAGCGCATTGATCAGACCAGCATATAAGACGACAGCTGTGCCGTGCTGATCGTCATGAAAGACTGGAATGTCCAGTTCTTTTCGTAGCCGCTGCTCAATCTCAAAGCAACGTGGTGACGAAATATCCTCCAGATTAATACCGCCAAAAGCTGGGGCCATTTGCTTAATAGCCTTGATAATTTCCTCGGTGTCCTGCGTGTCCAGGCAAATCGGAAAGGCATCAACGGAACCGAGCTGCTTGAATAGCATGGCTTTGCCTTCCATGACCGGCATGGCTGCATAGGGGCCGATGTTGCCCAATCCGAGGACGGCGCTTCCATCAGAGACAACAGCAACTGTGTTGCGCTTGATCGTCAACCGGAAGGCTTTGTCCGGCTCCTCATGAATGGCCATGCATACGCGTGCCACATCCGGGGTATATACCCGGGACAAATCGTCACGATTTTGAATCGGAACCTTGGGCTGCATTTCAATTTTACCCCCAAGGTGTAGGAGAAAGGTACGATCAGAGATGGACAATACTTTTACGCCTTGCGCTTTTTTGATCCGGGTAATCATTCGGTCGATTTCTGCTGGATCGGCAATGGTCACCGTAATATCCCTCACAGTGACTTTCTCAGAGGTACGAATGACGTCAATCGCAATGACATCTCCGCCATGTTCGTTTACCAGCGTAATCAATTGACCAAATTGGATGTGCTCGGTGGAAATTTCCAGTCGTAAAATGATATTTTTACCGCCAATACCGCCTTGCATGCAAATTCCTCCTTTTTGTTGCATAACAAAATCAATTGATTGCGCTTACAAATGGAAGCGAGCCTCCAAATAGCTGCTGACATTTCAAATTAGTAGTTTCTTTCCCTATCATATTGAACAATCTCCCATTTGTACAGATAAAGCTGGAAGATACCTATGACTCCGCAGCAAAAAAGGACAAAAGCCCGGCTATATTCCAGCCCAAACGATCATCCTCTCTTCAAAAAAAGATTCAGCATTGTGCATCATTCGATGCCCAATGCTTATCTGGCTACGTCATATTTTTACCATAATAAATTTCGTCCATTTCAGCTTTGAGGCGTGTTGATATGTTCTGTTGCTCGTCCATGCTCATACTTTCCTTTGTATAGCCGAACAGATAATTGTCCAAATCGAATTGTTTTAGCTTGCATTTGGTATGGAATATATTTTCCTGATACACGTTCACATCTATCATGTCATACTGGCTGCGTACTTCGGCGGGAATATAGTTTTGAATGGAGACGATGTCATGGTCAATGAACAGCTTGTGTCCATTCGTATCACGCGTAAAGCCGCGTACCCGATAATCAATCGTCATAATATCTGTGTCGAAAGAATGGATCAAATAATGCAATGCCTTAAGCGGAGAAATTTCTCCACAGGTAGAGACATCAATATCTGCTCGGAACGTACTGATCCCCTCGTCTGGATGATACTCCGGGTAGGTGTGGACAGTGATATGGCTTTTATCCAGCTGTATCACGACTGAGTCAGGCAGGGGGCCTGGTGATTCGGTGTATGATTCAGTTGGTACCTCCACAATAGGGCCTTCCGATATAAGCACTGTCACGCTCGCTCCTTGAGGAACATAGTCCTGTTGGGCTACGCTCAGCACATGGGCGCCTATAATGTCGGACACATTTTTCAGGATAGCTGTCAGCCGGTCCGAATTGTATTGCTCATCAATATATTCAATATAGGCCTCGCGTTCTTCTTTGGTTTTGGTGTAACAGATATCATACATGTTGAAGCTTAATGATTTGGTCAGATTGTTAAATCCGTGCAGGGTAATCCGCTGTTCCGGTGTGATGGTCATAGGCTATTTCCCCTTATGGTCGCAGTATTCATACATAATATTCCCAACGAACCTGTTCATATACCGATTCATCCAATCAGTTCTGTAGCGATAAGACTAAGGCATGAACAAATATGTCTTACCCGTTAGGGCGAATTGCAAACAGGCAAGGGAACCAAAGGAGCCTCTCTTTTTAACATGTATGGAAATTTAATGCGCATATACTTTATTTCTTCCTTAGCGATTTTTAAGTAACAGGATTTATAATGTGGACTATGCAAATGAGGAAAAAGGCTATATGGGTGTCTACTCAAGTGTGGGAAAGTCGTTGTTAGCGGATTAGTTGTTTTGGTGTTGGAACAGAATCGACAATGGACTCGTAGTAAACAGAAGATCCGGGTGATTGACCGCTCTATTCAAAGATGTACTTCATTATTTTTTAATGTTCAAAAAAAGTATATGTCATCTTCATAATATTTAAAACTTAACCGAATATGATTATAGACCCCGAAGATAGTGACTTTGTACATTGCGTAAATGAGAAAAGCAACTTCAGTTTATGTTGTGCGTATAAACATAAAAAGCTAAGAATTATGAAGTTAAATGAATTTTGATAGAATAAGGGATTGCAAAATCTTATCCCACGTTTCTGTAAGAAAAACGGTGAAAGGAGTACCAAGATGCTGGCTTTGTCCGATCCGGTCTGGAATTTGCTCCAAGGCCCCTACGGTTCTTCTCAATACGTTCCGGAAATGTTGAACCAGCTCCAAGCCGGATATGACGGCGAAATAGCTGACACCTTGTATTGGGAGGAACTATATCACCAAAACACGTTGTATACTTGTACATTTGCAGCCGTACCTTACCTTGTAGACATTGCATTAAACAGCTCTGATGTAGGTATTCGCGCGGACATATATAACATCTGCGGAATATTCGAAGCGAAAAATTACAATCCTTCGCATACCAAAGTGCCTTTGGAATTTACAAGGGATCAAATAGAAGTGGATTCTAGTGTGGCTGAATATATTTATGAGCAATATCAGCAGGCCATTGTGAGGCTTGCACAGTTGACCGAAGAAATGGTGCTTTATGCGAAAGAACATGAGGGAAACATAGGCAAGCGTTATGTTTTGGCTGCTGCTGCTGCCTTTCAAGGCTATCGCAGTATAGCCAATATGCTTCAAAGTTTCGATACAGGGGATGAATATACGCTGGATTGTCCGCATTGCGGTGTCCCGCTCTATATTTGGCCTGCTGAAGAGAGTGATGCCCTGATCGTTTACGATAAAGATCCTGTACTTTTAAGCAGCCTGACCCCCCACCCGATTCACCCCGGCTTATTGGATCATAGAGGTTCCGATATACAATGGTTACATGAGTACACCCAGAAAATCGAAGAGAACAAGCTTTTGACCCATTTGCCTTATTTGAACGGTTGGCTAAATTGTCCAGTCTGCAATACTCCCGTGTACATATGGGATGAACTGATGAAAATGGCTGACGGTGTTCGGTAACATACCGCTTAATCAACAAAACTTGGGGCTGACTCATACAGCCCCAAGCTTTTCATTCATAATTCCATCCAATCCCTGTATGCCCTGTACAATTTTAATCCCGAAACAAATTCAAAAAGGTCTTAGGCGTTTCGGATTCAAAACGCAGCAATACTCCAGTAACGGGATGAATAAATGACAATACTCGCGCGTGCAGGCCAAGGCGGCCGATCGACTTGGATTTGGAGCCGTATTTTTTATCTCCAACAATCGGATGACCGATATCCTCCATATGTACGCGAATCTGGTTCTTGCGTCCGGTTTCCAAACGTACTTCCAGCAAGGAAAAATGCCGATTAGCTTGGAGCAGCTTGTAATGAGTAACCGCGTGCTGTCCGTCATTCGGATATGGACTGGAGTACATTTTCAGCGTTTTGCTTTCCTTCAGCCATGAGGAGATCGTACCCTCCGTTTTTTTAATCTGCCCTTCTACGAGAGCGATGTATGTTCGTTCATACACCACTTCTTTCCACGCTTGTTGCATTTGCTGCTGAATGGCCTCGCTTTTGGCAAACATCATGACTCCTGACGTATCCCGATCCAAACGATGCAGCACAAAAATACGATTATACGGATGTTCTCGCCGTACATGGGCCGTAAGCTGGCGGTAGGCTGTCACTTCTTTTTCCTGCGCAGAGGCGACAGACAGAAGCCCGGCATCCTTATGAATGACAATGATGGCTTCATCCTCATGTAAAATACGCAGGCCAGTCAGCGGCACTTCGGGAGCGACTTTTTCCTTGGAGAGTGTGACGGTATGACCTTGCTCCAGCGGGAAATTGTGCACTGTGCGGGCCACGCCGTCTACAGATACCTGTCCTCGGGCAAGCGCTGATTTAATGGAATTACGCCCCATACCAGTGACATGCTCTACCAAAAAGCTCAGCAGTTCGGCCGGCTCTTGGACGATATATGTTTTTGCAGGAGTTTTATCAAAAGTGCTCTTTTTTCCTCGTGTTTCCGGTCTATGTGAGCCAGGTTTTTCGGCAGATTTGTGGTTGCGCTTAGAGTCGCTTGTGTTAAACGTTGATTTTGTACGATTTTTTCGTTGGGGTTTCCGATTGTTCATGGATTCTTTCTCCTTCTTGGTACCGTATCTCATCATTGTGTACAACTGCGGCACCGTGTTCACTATATCATGAGAAAACAGCGAATGCCATGGGGAAGGAAACTTGTATAACGGTCTTCCAGCGGTTGAACATTACCTTGAACCCCGGTAAACTAAAGATAACGAAAGAAAAGCTGATATGCGTCGAGGACGCTGGAAATATGAGGGGTTTTAAATTTATGAGTGTACAAGCACCTACGTTGGAACGGGCGCAGGATTTACTACAAAAATTTTATGGCTATCCCGACTTCCGGGAGGGACAAAAGAAAATTGTCGCCAGTATGCTGGAAGGAAACGATACGTTAGGAATTATGCCGACAGGCGGTGGGAAATCCATATGCTATCAAATTCCTGCCTTATTGCATGAGGGTTTAACGATTGTTGTGTCACCACTCATCTCGCTAATGAAGGATCAAGTGGATGCGCTGACGACGATGGGGATAGCGGCTGCGTATATCAATAGCACGCTGAGTGGACGAGAAGTGAATGACCGCATCCGTGCCGCACGGAATGGCGATTTGAAGCTGCTGTATGTCGCACCGGAGCGGCTGGAGCTGGACTGGTTTCGCGATGAGATGACCCAGCTGCCGATTTCCTGCGTTGCGGTGGACGAGGCTCACTGTGTATCCCAGTGGGGCCATGATTTCCGCACCAGCTATCTGGCCGTGGCTCCGTTCGTGGAAGGGCTGTATGAACGTCCGATTGTAGCTGCGTTTACGGCAACGGCAACACCGCAGGTCATGGACGACATCGTGCGACTGCTTCGTCTGCGCAACCCGGAGACGTTCGTCACAGGCCTTGGACGGCCGAATTTGGCGTTCAGCGTGCTGCGCGGGGAAGACAAGCGCAGCTTTTTGCTGAATTATGCCCGTGAGCATGAGGGTGATTCAGGCATTATTTATGCGGCGACTCGTAAAGACGTAGACGATTTGTACCAACGACTTCGTGATGCAGGCATGGCAGCAGGACGCTATCATGCCGGGATGACAGATCAGGAACGTGCAGATAGCCAGGAGGGCTTCCTGTACGACGATATCCGTGTTATCGTTGCGACCAACGCCTTCGGTATGGGGATTGATAAATCGAACGTGCGCTACGTCATTCACTACAACATGCCTAAAAATATGGAAGCTTACGTCCAAGAAGCGGGACGCGCAGGACGTGATGGCGATCCGAGTCAATGCATTTTGCTGTTTGGACCGCAAGATATCGTCACTCAGAAGTTCCTGATTGAGCAAAATCCGCAGGATGAAGACCGCAAGCGCAACGACTACCGCAAGCTCCAGCAGATGGTTGACTATTGCTACACAACTCGCTGCCTACGCACGGCACAGCTTGAGTATTTCGGTGAGGCAGAGGAGCATGAAGCCTGCGGCATATGCAGCTCGTGCACGGATGAGCGGGAGCTGGTCGATATGACCATAGATGCGCAAAAGATTTTTTCCTGCATTCATCGCATGCGGGAGCGTTTTGGGGTTTCGATGGTAGCCTCAGTGTTGAAAGGTTCACGCAACAAAAAGGTGCTCCAGTATGGTTTTGACAGTCTTCCAACCTATGGGGTGATGGGCAATCGGACGGAAAAAGAAATTGCCGAAATTATAAATGTTCTCGTATCGGAAGGCTATTTGGTGCTGTCTGAGGGCCAATATCCGGTCGTTCGTTTGCAGCAACTTGCAGTAGAAGTGCTGAAAGGTCAGCGTGAAGTTATGCAGCGTGTGGTTCGACATGCCACGGCTTTTGCAGGTGGGGCAGGTCCACGCGGAAGACAGGGACGCGATGCATATCCAGCGGCGGTCAACGAAACCGTATTTGAGCAATTGCGCCTGATCCGCCGTGATCTGGCCGCTCAGGAGCATGTGCCGTCTTATATTATTTTCAATGATGCTACATTACGTGAGATGAGTGTGGCGAATCCGCAATCCGAGGCGGATATGCTGCGGATCAAGGGTGTCGGTGAAGTGAAGTTTCGCAAGTATGGCAAGCTGTTTCTTGATTTTTTTCAAAATCAGGGGAATGTCGGTGGAACGGTGAACGAGGATGAGATTTATCCAGACGATGTGTATGAGGATTTTGAATAGCTATACTAAAGAATAGAAGCATCCATGCAAACTATAGAAGGTTGTGACCTATGAAAGTCATTTTATCAACGTTAAATGCAAAATATATTCATACCTCGCTGGCCATCCGATGTCTCAAAGCCTACAGTGAAAAGGATTTTGATATCGAGCTGGCGGAGTATACGATCAAGGACCCAGTGATGAACATCGTATCCGATTTATTTCAGCGAGGAGCAGATGTCATCGGCTTCTCCTGCTATATATGGAACATTGAAGAGACCATTAAAGTGATTGATGTGCTGAAAAAGATTATGCCCGAGGTCAAAATCATACTGGGTGGTCCGGAGGTATCTTACGATACAGAGCACTGGATGAAGCGCTTGGCGAATGTGGATTTTATCGTTGTTGGTGAGGGAGAAGAAACGTTCCATCAACTGCTCCAGGAGCTGGAGGGGGATCGCAAGTTCCATTTTGTATATGGACTGGCTTACCGCAAGGGTGAAGAGGTTATCCTGATGCCGGGTCGTCCGAAGGCGGATTTGAACGAGCTGCCGTCGCCCTATCGCTTTGCCGAAGATATACCGGAACTCGGGAAGCGGGTTGTTTATTTTGAAACGAGCCGGGGCTGTCCGTTCAGCTGCCAGTTTTGTCTGTCGAGCATTGAGGTCGGGGTGCGTTATTACGATATTGAGCGCACAAAGTCGGACATCCTGTATCTGATTGACAACGGGGCCAAATTGATCAAGTTTGTAGACCGTACATTTAATATCAAACGGGACTATGCGCTGGAGATGTTCAAATTTCTGATTGAAAACCATCGCGGCTGTGTCTTCCAGTTTGAGATTACAGCAGATATTATGCGTCCCGAGGTGTTGGATTATCTGGCGGAGAATGCGCCGCCGGGCATCTTTCGCTTTGAAATCGGAGTCCAGTCGACGAACGACCCGACCAATGAGCTGGTTAAGCGTCGGCAGAACTTTGCCAAGCTTTCCCGCACCGTTACGAAGGTCAAACAAAGCGGCAAAATCGACCAGCATCTGGATCTGATCGCTGGCCTGCCTTTGGAGGACTACAATACCTTCCGTAAAACGTTTAATGACGTTTTTGCGCTCGGCCCGGAAGAGCTCCAGCTCGGTTTCCTCAAAATGCTGCGAGGTACAGGGCTGCGTATTGACGCCGATAAATATAATTACACATACATGGATGTGGCACCTTATGAAATGCTGAGCAATGATGTCCTTTCCTTTGCCGATATCGTTCGGCTCAAACGCTTGGAAGATGTATTGGAGAAATACTGGAATTCCCATCGTATGGATCATACGGTGAACTATTTGATCGAGCGTGAATTTGTCTCCGCCTTTGATTTCTTTCAAGAGTTCGGAGACTACTGGGAGGGGCAAGGCTGGCAAAAAATCGGCCACCAGCTCGAGGACTTGTTCACGCGTCTCCAGTCTTTTCTGGTATCGCGCGGAACGAAGCGAATGGAGATCGTGCTCGGGCTCATGAAGCTCGATTATTTCCTGAACCATAAATACAAGCCGCGTAAAATCTGGTGGGAGCATACTTTGGAGAAGGATGACTGGTCCAGCTATATGAAAATGGTTCTTCAGCACCCGGATGCACTGTTGTCACCTGTGGTTGCGGACGCTGTGGCGGAGACGGTGAGAGAGGATTCGACACAGCATGCTGTACAGGCTTCTCCTTCTCCTGCTGCGGATGTCCATTCCGCTACGAGCAGCCAGCAGTCGCAGCCATATCGCGAGATGATCCCGGCCTTTGCTTCCTTGAAGCTGGGTGAAAAGGAGCTGCAAAAGCACGCTGTGCTGGATATTTTACCGTTCAGTCTGGACCATATCCTGAGTGGAGGTAGCCCATTGACTGCTGAAGGGCGAACACTGCTACTAGTCGTCTATCAGCAAAACGAACAGCAAAAGCCGCTTTACTATACCATGCCGATCGGCAAGGAAATTGCTGCGATTTAACTAAGAATAGCTTTTAAACTATAGAAGGCATCGAATCTTGGTTTACAAGAATCGGTGCCTTTTTTGTGTTTTATGAACATAATTTTTACATTCGCATAATCTATTGCTTTATAAAATTTCACAAAACAAATATATGATTATTTCATCATATATTAACTTTATTGGAGTGTGACCTTGTGAAAAAGCATTCAGTGAAAAAGAGTCTTCTTGCTTTAAGCGCCCTTACCGTCTTGAGTGCGCCATTGTTATCCTCAGATATTCCTAAGGCCTTTGCAGCGTCAGCTACCAAATCCACTACCGCACAGGCATCGAAAGGACAAAATGCTGCATCAGCAAAAGCCGCTGCTCCTAAAAATGTCATTATTTTTATCGGCGATGGTATGGGAGAAGCAAGTCGCAACGCGATTCGCTTGGCCACGGTTGGAAAGTCGGGATTGCTTGAAATGGACAATATGCCGGTAACGGGCCTCGTTAGCACGAGCTCGGGGGACAACCTGGTTACAGATTCGGCAGCTGCGGCTACTGCAATTGCAACAGGTGTAAAAACATATAACGGTGCTATTGGGATGGATTTGAATAAAAAACCAGTCACAACGATTATGGAGTTGGCTAAAAAAGCAGGTATGTCAACAGGTGTCGTGACGACAAGCCAAGTGACAGACGCAACGGGTGCAGCTTTTGGTGCGCATGTTGAGAAGCGTTCTGCTCAAAGTGAGATCGCCAAGCAGTATCTGGAAAAGAGTAAGCTGGATGTTATTCTGGGTGGTGGTGAGGATTTCTGGTATCCGGCAGGAACAGCCGGTAAACATCCTGATGCCCCGGCAGAAGATCCTGAGGAAGCCAGTAAAGGAACTCAGGGAAATTTGGTGGAGCAGGCCAAGAAATTGGGCTATAGCTATGTGACAGATCAGGCAGAAATGAAAGCAGCCAAGGGCTCTAAACTGCTCGGATTGTTCGCCAATGAAGAAATGTTCCAAGCTCACAACAAGCTCGGCAACTCTTACAACCCAACGGTTTCTTTGCCGGATATGACAGCGAAAGCGATTGACGTGCTTTCCAAAAACAAAAAAGGTTTTTTCCTGATGGTAGAGGAAGAAGGAACGGATGAGATGGCGCATGACAATGAAGGTGAATTAACGATTAAGGCCGGACAACAGCTGGATAAGGCTGTTAAAGTAGCTAAGGACTATGCCAAAGCGCATCCAGATACATTAGTTCTGGTGACGGCAGACCATGAAACAGGCGGTTTGGCCATTGAAGGCAAGGATGCGAAAGATGAAGCGGATGACGGTACAACAAATGAAGACGGTCCTTTCACCATTCATGGCACGGACGAAACGTTCTATATTGATTGGACGACAAAAGGACACACCGCAGTAGATGTGGCACTGACTGCAATGGGACCGGGCTCTTCTCAATTTACCGGGAATTACCCGAATACTGCCATTCATGACAAGCTGGTTAAGCTGCTTCAATTGAAGAAGTAATATGGTGTGAAAGCCGCGCCTTGAAATATTTTCCATATTGGCAATATGGATTTTCCTGTGATAAACTAAAGCTAATAAGTATATACTGAAAAAGAGTAAGGATGCTGCCAACATCCTCACTCTTTTACAACAGCTGCTTATAAGGGCGGTGGCTGTTCAAAAAGTTTTAGTCATTGAAATATGACCGCATTCCTTTTCCAGAGGGCGGTCTATTTCTTTTTGTTGAAGGAAATAATCAAGATCACCAACGTTGCAAATTGAATCATCAACATCAGCGTATCTTTAACCTCCACAAGCATCACCTCCTTTGCAGGAGACTAGCCGACCGCCATCTAAGCCATTCTGTTGTTAGTTTATAGTATATCATATGGATAGTATTGCTAAAAAGGACAAAAATGAAAACGCCTACCAACAGGCGTTTTTTGTTTTTTCAGAAGATATATTTTTAAAGTTGAAAATTATTATGTAGTTCTTAACCAGTATAGGTGTTACGTAGCTCATCTAAAAATTGCATAGCATCTTTGAATCCATTTGGTTCTCCAGAATAGATTGTAGAGAGATTTGGGCATCTTCATATAAAAATAGGGTATGTTCGAGATGCTCGGGAACGGATTCACGGATTTGTTGAAAATACTGGTTGCTTTCCGTGGAAAATTGGTTGTATTCCGGTATGGTTTTAGAAAGATTACTATACAATGTTTCTAATCGGTTTCTGATTATGGGTTCAATTAATATTTCTAAAGAATTAGACATGATTTACAAACCTCCGGAGGGAAAATATTTTAATGTGGAATGACAAAATATCATGTAAATATTGTATCATTACATAGCGATTTGGTATACCGAAAGGTGACATCATAGTGACATCAAATCAATAGGAAATTTCAATAAATATCGAATATTTTGTGAACATTCTTGATTTGATTTAAAATTACAGGTAGGAAAAGGAAGCTATGTATTTTGCAGTCGATCATTTTTATCGTAAAGGATATAGCAAAAGATAAAGTGATTGAGTTTACACAATTGTATCCTTATTTTCTACTATTTCGATGAAATGATCTTGGATATTGATAATTTATTCGTGGATGAAGAATACCGAAAACGAGGGATCTCCCAGCTGAACCGAGGAAATGTACATGAAAAACGGAGTAGGCGGAATGGTGCTGTACAAGCGAAGCGGTCGCTTTTGTCCCCGGATTTTTACCGATGAAAGACTTTATTCCAAAAATCCGGGGGCGGTGGCGATGGGAAGCACCATCCGTCTGCGCAGTGGTACTGCAGTGGCACTAAGGTAACTTTTAATCTTCCTTTACTCCTCTGTTGTTTTCTTCCCCCAAACATATTTCATTGTAAAAAATATAATGGTCAGTACAATGACAAGCAGAGTAACCTTCAAGCCATAACGATGTATCAGTTCTCCAGCTGTCTCTACATGCTTGCCAAAGAAGCGTCCGAGCAGAAAGAAGATCAGCGTCCAAATCAAGCCAGTTGAATAAGAGAAAAGTGCATAGCGTTTGAAGCTTATTTTATTGATACCGACAATGTAAGGAATAATGTGACGAACGATGGGTAGCAAATAGCTGATGCAAATCGTGAAATTTCCATACTTATGTACTAAATTTTCCGAAAACGCAATGTACTTGTCCATTCTTTTCCGTCGTCGCAAACGGTCCAAAACGGATATACCTAACAGTCTCCCCAGTACATATCCTAAGGATAAGCCTGATATAACCCCAAGATAAACCATTAAAAAAGCGGGTAGTGGATGAAGGATTCCCATGCTTGTTACAGCCCCGCCAGTCATCACAATGACTTCGTCTGGAATGGGCAGCCCCACGATTCCGAGCCATAGAGTAAAGAATAAGGCCGCATAGCCGTACTCTTCAATAATGGAAATTAAATGGTCAATGTCCATACCCATTTTCCCCCCTTACTTATGCTTTCTTCCGGCATACATAGACGAATGCAGGCGGAATGTTCATGGGCACAAACTTGATCTCTTCAATATCAAACCATTCACCTAACTGCTGCTTCATTTGTTTAGAATATTGAAAGGCGACGAACAATCCACCATCCCTGAGCGATAGATGAATTTGCTCTACGATCTGATTTCGCATGGCTTGTGGGAAATTAAAAAAGGGAAGCCCGCTTATTATGCAGTCAAGCTGCTCAATTTCGGCATTTTTTGTGGCAAGCTGAAGCTCACGTGAATCGGAATAACACAGATAATTCGGGAACCTTCTTTTTAAGCTCTCCTGCATAGTCTGATCCTTCTCAAACAGCAGAACCTTGGTTTGAGCTCTTGCCGCTTGAGGAATATACTGAGTAATTGCTCCCGTGCCAGCCCCTAGCTCTGCGACGGCATGAACTTCACTCCAAGGAATGGATTCAATCATGCTTTTAGCCAGAAATCTGGAGCTTGGTGTTACACTCCCCACATATGTAGGTGAATGCAAAAATTTAAATAAGAACATAAATCTTTCGTGAACCAAATGACTAATACGGATCATGAACCGTTCCCCTTCTTCCACTTTTCTAAATACGTTCGTTTATTCTCTGCTAAGAGTAACAAATTATCCCTATACTTACTCCTGTCCGGAGTAGGGTTCATATCCCCGTCCTACGGCGGGGATTTTCCTTGGCTATAGTCTAGGGAAATGGGGATTATTATTCACACGACACATAAGAAATCTAACGATTCACTCGAATTGAGCAAGGAATTTACAGAATACGCGGGAGGAATGCAGGCTCCCAGTGGTCTGCCTCCAATGATGCAAGCCATGGGCTGAATTATGCCTCCATTTGCATGGAATATCCAAGAAGCCTCCAACCAAGAGGATTACAGTACTGCATCTGAACAAGAGCTTACGGTAGATGAAAAAAGATCCTTGCTGAGTGATCTGCAAAGCATCTTGAATTCCAGTTCTGTATCCGGGTTGACCACTTCGGAGAATGATCAAGAAACAGATATTCTCTCTGCCCTGAAAAACGCAATGGGAAATACTGACGAATCGAATCCGACAGATGAAGAAATATCGGCTTTATTTGATAAAAATCGCTAAGATTTTTGAGCAATCTGTTTCATCGCCATCCAGCACTAACGATACAGCCAGCCTGGAAAAGAGAAGGGATCAACTTGAAGCTCAAATTGCGCAGCAAAGTTCTCAATCCAGCAGTACATCAACTACAAAAGTGGAAAAGTCCGTTCCAAGCAACACGGAAGCGCCCCGTAGCAACAATGATAGCAGTAGCGATATTGCAGAAATTGGAAAATAACTGGATATTTCGGTTAAGCCATTCGTCACTACTCACATTGTACAACAATGATAATTATTAAAGATAGCAGACTCTCCGCACACCGGAGGGTCTGCTTTTTTAGCATTCAGCAATTCTTCAGTGGGCGCTCTGGATAAAAAATGAAGTAAGTGACTAGGCATACAAAAATATATACAATAAATAACAGTAGAACCCCGTTTTAAGGACACATTAAAAAATTGGAGGACTTATGTCATGACGCTGAGAACTCAAATGAGTCGGAGCAGTAGAGATGGGGCGCGTTTTGTTAGAAACAAATTGATTGAATTTAATGCGAAACATGTACCTGAAGATGTTCGAAACCGATATGAAGAGATTAATCTTACCCTTAAAAATGAAGATGGTCAGATCATTGGCGGTCTCCTAAGTGTAATGTGTTGGAACTGGGTGGAGGTTGATATTTTGTGGGTAGATCAGCGTCACAGAGGAGCGGGCTATGGCTCGCAGCTGCTTGGTAAAATCGAACAAATCGCTAAAAACAAAGGGTGTACTTTTATTCAGCTCAACACGTTTACTTTTCAGGCACCCGAATTTTATGAAAAGCATGGGTACGAAGTGGTTGGCGTCATTGATGATGCTCCCCGAGGTTTTAAACACTATTATTACAAGAAAAATATCTTTTGAGGACTCTATAATATACTCGTACAGATCAAGGAATTATATAACGTGTCATGATTCGATTATTGTTCGTCGATCCCTGGTTTGAGGAGATATTACCGTCGCCGTCGCAAAAGGAGTGTACCTTTGCTCAACTGGTGCTGGTATGAAAATTTAAAGCTAGATCATAGAGAAGAATGAATAAAGAAGGGTATGATCAAAATGACCACGGAAGTAACACACAAATTATATACCATGTGTATGATTCAGGACGGAACCAAGGTATTGCTTATGAACAGACCGGATAAGAAGGGTTTTCCGGGCTATATTGCCCCAGGAGGGAAAGTGGAGTTTCCAGAAAGTATTGTGAATGGGGCCATTCGTGAAGTAAAGGAAGAAACGGGGTTGACGGTTAAGGAAATTGTATTTAAAGGAATTGACGAATATTGTGACCCGAGCCAAGGGCTGCGATACATGGTCTTTAACTATTTGGCTACAGCAACGGAAGGTGAACTATTGAACAATCCCCCCGAGGGAGAACTGCTGTGGGTGGATATGAAGGAGGCGCTCAATCTGCCGATGCAGGATTGGTTTAAGCGGAGATTTCCCTTATTTTTCGAGCCGGGAACGTTCGAGGTTAGTTTTGTATGGCTGGCGGATACTGACGAAACCCTCGAAGCAACAATTAAAAATTATGGGGTGTAGAGATGACGACGAGGATTTATTTTTCATCTAACCGGTTAGGAGAGGTCACGAATGATCAATTGCAGAGAGTGCTGGATCGTTTCGATTTGGGGCGTCTGCTGTCTTCTGAAAAAACGGCAGAAGGAGTGATGGGACAAACCCTCTATATTTCCTCAACGGCTGGACAGTTTGTGTTAAAGGGAAATCCACTTTTTTCAGGACAATGGGTGGAAGAAAGGTTTATAGTGGAGCAATTAGACACACGGACTTCAATTCCTGTACCGGCACCCTATCTGGTGGATGATACCGACGATATTTTCGGCTGGAGCTATGCTGTTATGCCGCGTTTGTACGGTGAGCACATACATACACCCGAGCTGCAGGCAAGACTGAGCTCACTGGATAAACAGCAAATGGCTGAAAGGCTTGCTGCTGCCTTGTTGGAACTTCATAGCTGGAAGGTTAAGAACAGTGGGGAGCTGGATACAACGACTTTGGCCATTCGTCCTTTTGAAATCTCATATCGAGCATGGTTGTATGGACGGATTCGATACTGGCTAGAGGATGCCCAAAAATACTCAAACATTTCTGTAATGGATATGGAATGGGTAGAGGGAATATTGGAAGATTCACGTCAAGCATTTGATCAACTGGGGGCTGCCACATTTGTGATGGGAGATTTTAAACCGCAAAATGTGCTTGTGCAGAACGGAGAAAACGGCTGGAGAGTCAGTGGACTATTTGATTTTACGACAGCTTATTTTGGCGATGGAGTTGCAGATCTTCCGAAGATAACTACCATGTATCTGGAAAACGGCCAGGAAGAGCTGGCAAAACAGTTTCTCACTGTATACTTCAAAGGTATGGAGACCAAAGAAGGATTTATTGAGCGATTCCGGGTGCATATGCTGTATCAACAAATTCTCAACTGGGGATGTGCCAAAGCAATGAAGCAAGTCACTTGGGATGACAAGCTCTCTTTTGCGGAATGGGCGCAAAAATTTACGGACGTTGAAATATATAAATCATAACAGACCAATCAAATACATAAAGAGAAGGAAGTGAGTGGTATGCAAACCGTCAGGTAGTTGGCGCGGTAAACATCCGGCATGATCTTAACGAACACCTGCTCAATGCAGGAGGTCATATCGGTTACGGTATCCGTCCTTCGGCACGAGGAAACAGGTATGCTGTTACCATGCTGACCTTGGCACTGGAGAAAGCAAAGGAGCTGGGTATTCCCAGAGCCTTGGTCGTATGCGACTCCGAGAATATCGCTTCCAAAAAAACAATCATACGCAATGGCGGAACACCGGACACAGATTACGTAGAGGAAGACGGAAATCTTGTTAATCGGTTTTGGATCGAGCTGTGAGTGAGAAAGAGGATAACGCGAGAAGATTAGATAGATAAAGCACTAAGGGGGCTATTGACCATATGAATCCTTCTATGCATGAATTTAAAATCATCTCCAAACACAGAATGTATGATCAATATTTAGTAAAGCTGCGGACATGCATCAAGCTTTTGGACGAACAGGGGTTATGGAACGCTGGTGAGGCGGAAACGAACAGTATTGGTGGGATCATCCATCATATTTTGGTGCATGTGCGTAGAAACGCATCCAAGCTCATGGATCCGACGATTACATACAAGCAAGGAATGGAGGATAGCTTCATACCATCCATGCAAAACAAGGAGCAGCTTATGGAGGAAGTAGAAGAAGCTTTTTCATCCTTCTGCGCAGCATTGGACAACACAGGCGCGATCAATATGCATGACGTTTACCATGTGGTAGAGCATACGGCTTATCATTTGGGACAGATCATAGACCGAGTACAAAGATTGGCAGATCACCGTTTTCAATTTGTACAAAATGGACTTAATGAAAGAGCGTTGCACGCGATAGTACAGCGATCCCTGAACGGAAAATGAGGAAAAGCTGCAACCTCCGTAATTGTCATGTTTTTATTTCTTAATTGATATTGATAATTATTATCACTTATAATAGAAACAGACAGATTATGCTAAGGTAGGGAGAGTTGCAGAGTGACAGAGTCCTTGGAATTATATGATGTAACGATCATCGGCGGTGGTCCTGCCGGAATGTATACTGCGTTTTATAGTGGCATGAGAGATATGAAAACCAAGCTGATCGAAGCCAAGCATGAGCTGGGCGGACGGATGCGCATATACCCGGAGAAGATGATATGGGATGTTGGGGGAGTCACCCCGATTTTATGTGAAAAGCTGATCGACCAGCTGGAGCAGCAGGCGCGAACGTTCGAGCCTACGATTGTGCTGGGACAGCAGATCACAGGTTTGAATCGGCAAGAGGATGGAACCTTCCTGCTAACCTCTGCAACAGGAGAGCAGCATTGGACCCGCACCGTTATACTGGCAGTAGGCTATGGCATTCTCAAAATGGCCAAGCTGGAGATTGACGGGGCGGATCGTTATGAGGTTACGAACTTGCATTATACCGTGCAAGAGCTGGAGCCATATCGGGATAAGCACGTCCTGATTTCCGGTGGAGGCGACTCGGCGGTGGATTGGGCGAATGAGCTGGAGTCTATTGCGGCGAGTGTGACCGTCGTACATCGTCGGGATCATTTTGGCGGACATGAGAAAAATGTAGCTCGGATGAAAGCGTCTTCGGTCCAAGTCCTCACGCCTTATGCGGTAAGTCAGCTACATAGCCATAACGGAGAAACGATTGAGCAGGTGACGATTAGCCATGTAGAGACGGGCGAAACTCAGGTATTGAATGTCGATGCAATAATCGTGAATCATGGTCTGAAATCCGACTTCGGTCCGATTCGGGATTGGGGACTGGATATGGGTGAGTGGCATGCCCGAGTGAGCGAAAAGCTGGAAACGAATGTACCGGGTATCTTCGCAGCAGGTGATTTTGTCGAGTACGGAAGCAAGCTGTATCTAATTGCAGGCACGTTCACGGACGCTGCCCTTGCGCTGAACAGTGCCAAGCTGTACATTGATCCCACAGCAGACAAAGCGGCTTATGTATCCTCCCACAACAGCCGTTTCAAGGAAAAAAATCGTGAGCTGGGTGTTGTAGAGTAGGTATATAAGCTCCCCTACTTGGATGATGAGGATATGTATGACAGGAACGTGCGTCTATCCTATTGGGACATCATGAAGCAAATGGACAAGCGTTAAAAAATGATACTAGGCCGCCATAGCATTCGGGGGCGGGATTGGAAGGTGACTTATGGAGAAACGAACAGAGCAAGAGGTGGCTGTTTTGGCAGATATTATTCAAAAGGCAGAGCCCTTTGTACAACAGCAGTTGGAGCATGACCACAGTGGTCACGATTGGTGGCATATTGACCGGGTAAGAAAGCTGTCCCTTACCATTGCTGCCCAAGAGGGCGCAGATCCGTTTGTTTGTGAACTGGCAGCACTGCTGCATGATGTAGCAGATGAAAAATTAAATGATTCCAAGCAAGCAGGGCTGGATAAAGTGGAGCAGTGGCTGCGTCTGCATGTAAGTGATCCGGATATGATTACACACGTGATGACCATTATTGCGACGATGTCCTTCAATGGCGGCAAAAATCCGCCTATGGAGACGCTGGAGGGTCAGGTTGTGCAGGATGCAGACCGGTTGGATGCTCTTGGAGCGATTGGCATTGCAAGAACCTTTATGTATGCAGGCTCAAATGGCAGTATCATGCATCACCCGGATCAAGACTTTTCACAGCACGAATATCGTGCTGCAGGTAAAAGTGCTATATACCATTTTTATGAAAAGCTGCTGAAGCTCAAGGATTTAATGAATACTGCTTATGCCAAAGAACTGGCGGAGACTCGGCATCAATGGATGGAGATGTACCTGGAGCAATTTTATAGAGAATGGAATGTGGATGTTAAATAAGTGGGTGCAATAAGATAAGGCTGTTTCCTCTAACCGAGCGTATCGGAGAGGAAGCGGTCTTTCTTTTTTTATAAATGTCATATTGATATTATTGAGAAAGTGTGCTACTTTATTGTTAATAACAAAATGATAATAACAAAATATTATAAACTATAAAGAAAGTGAGGAAGCAACTATGTTTGGATTTAATTTTGTTAAATTTCAGCCGAGTGAGTATGTGATGAAGGTGAAGAACGGTAAAGTGGTTCGAGAGGGGGTCGGGTTATCCTTTTATTATTACGCTCCAACGACCTCGGTTGTCGTCGTACCTGTTTCTTCGATTGATGTGCCGTTCATGTTTGAGGACATGACGAATGATTTTCAGGCGGTGACGGTGCAGGGACAACTGACTTATCGGATTGTGGATTATCGGAGAACGACGCAGATTTTAAACTATACGTATGACTTGAAGGAAAAACGCTATATTTCGGATGATCCGGGCAAGCTGGCGCAACGTGTAATCAACATCGCGAAGGTGCTTACCAAAAAATATTTGGAGCGTGTTCCGCTCAAGGAAGCTGTTCAGTCCAGTGAACGTCTGGCGCAAAATATGACGAAAGATATTGCTCAGCATACTGAAATGGAAAAGCTGGGGATTGAGGTTATGGGGCTGTCGATCTTGGCAATTTTACCGAATAAGGAGACGATGAGAGCGCTGGAGGCGCAGGCGAGAGAAGAAATTCTTCGCAATGCGGATCATGCGTTGTATGAGCGTCGTAATGCCTCCATTGAGCAGGAGCGGCGTGTGAAGGAAAATGAGCTGAACACGGAAATCGCGGTGGAGACGAAAAAGAGGCAAATCCGTGAAACCCAGCTCGATGCCGAGCGTTCTGTGAAGCAAAAGCAAAGCGAAATGAAGGAGGAACAGCTGCGGTTCGACACGGCTCTGGAGGAGAAAAAACGCGAGCTGATTGAGCTGACCGTAACCAATAAAAAGGCAGAAGCCGATGCCAAGGCCTATGAACTGACGGCAGTGATGAAATCGTTGCAGGATGTTGAGCCGAACGTGCTTCAGGCGATGGCCCATATGGATATGAGTCCAGATAAGCTGATTGCAATAGCATTCCAGGAGCTTGCAGAAAATGCAGGAAAAATCGGTCAGTTGAACATTACGCCGGATCTGTTGCAAGGCCTGATGTCAGATGCGGGAACAAGTGGATCAGCAGGATCGAGAGGAGCTGGAGGCAGAACACGATGAACAGCCGAATGACAGAGCGCAAAATTATTTTGGTGAAGCGTAAAACGCGACTGGAGGAGCTGATTGTCCGATATAATACGATCCAGCAGGCTCGTTTCTTTATGGAGCGGCTGGGTGCGGATTTCAGCGATTATGTACTGGAGGATGAGAATTACCGCAGGGCGGTGGCGACGGCGATGTCGGAATTAACAGCCTTGGGCAGAGTTCAGATTGTGGAGCGGGAGCATGTGCCAAACTTTATTTTTGGTGAGCAGGATACGATAGTGGTGCTGGGTCAGGATGGGCTTGTAGCCAACACGTTAAAATATTTGAACGAGCAGCCGCTTATTGGTGTGAATCCGGACCCCCTACGCTGGGATGGGATATTGCTGCCGTTTACCGTATCGGATCTGCGCCGGGTGGTGCCGGATGTGTTCGTGCATAGGCGGCCGATCAAGGAAGTCACGCTGGCTAAGGCCCAACTGAATGATGGCCAGTCGCTGTATGCTGTGAACGATTTGTTCATTGGGCGCAAAACCCATGTCTCTGCGAGATACGAGCTAAGACTGGAGGATCAGGTGGAGCAGCAATCGTCCAGCGGCATTATCGTTTCCACAGGGCTGGGGGCGACAGGCTGGCTGACCAGCGTGCTGGCTGGAGCAGCAGGAATTGTCGGCAGCGCTACGCGGCATCCGATGTCTTTGACTCCAGACCATCTGGTGTCAGATAAAGCCTTTGGTCAGGAAGCAGCAACCGAAGGATCTAGCCAAGATCCTCGTGCAGCTTGGAGTTTGCCATCGCTTTTTTTTACGGTGAGAGAACCGTTTCCCAGCCGGACGACGGCTACGGAGCTTGTGTTTGGTCAGGTAGCCGCCCAACAACCGCTGCGGATTGCTTCGCAGATGCCGGAAAATGGAGTTATTTTCAGTGACGGAGTGGAAAGTGACTTTCTGGAGTTTAATGCTGGCATTGAGGCGACCATAGGTCCGGCAGAGAAAAAAGGCCATCTGGTCGTGTAGAGGTTTGTACAGGACGGCAATGGGTAATTATGAGTAAGGTACAACAATCAGATGAAACAAAAAGGAGGAATCAACATGAGCGACCACACTCAAGACGAAGCGAAAATCCGCAACAAGAAAAACGAGGACGGAGATTCCTTAATGGAAAAAACGAAGCTGGACAACGGCGTGGATATCGAGCCTGAGGCTGACGAATGGATTGCGAAGCCTTCCCCAGTGTCATACGATGATACGAAATCCTCTTCGAAGCAATAGGCTCCTGCGTCTCGATAGAGCAAATATGCAAAGACAGATGATCCTTAAATGAGGGTCATCTGTCTTTTTGGCATGTAAAAGCCTTGGAGCGATTTGGAGGCAGGTTAATTGAATCTGGAATATACCTTCCATACCAGCTCGCGACGGCTGCTTACTATTCGTATTCCTCAGCAGCTTCCTATGGATGTCTCCCAAACCCGATTCCGTCAATCCCTCCGTGGAAAGCAATGTATGCGGATTAACCGAGGTACAGCATGCAGCATCGAAACAAACCAAAGTACGCAAGCTGTCGATTAGGGCAGGAGTTGTATACGAGATTGGCTGGGAGAACTAATAGCCGTAGAGATTCAGGTGGACGGACAGCATGTTTAGAAGTTATATATTCTAATAAAAAGGTTTTTTCATATCATCCAAGCCTTATTCAGCAATGAACTGCGGATAGGTCTTGGATTTCTTTTCCTATTGGATTACACTAGAACGAGTACATATTTTTGGGAAAGACCGGAGGGGATGAGATGAAATGTGGAACCCCTATGAAAATAACAGACAGCATCCGCACGACTTTACGATAAAATATCAATTTTACACGCTGGAAGAAAGAGGGAGGAAAAAACTGCCTATTCAGGGTTACCGCTGCGATTTTGCCTATAAGGGCGACGATATCACGACGACGGGTATTTACGCAATGCATCCTGAGTTTGAAGATGAAGAGGGTCGACTGATCTTGGATTCCCAACGTCCGGTTCACCGGGAAGGACAGGCAAGAATGTGGATTTTGTTTGGAGAAATGAGGGAACAGATACATCGACATCGGATACAGGTAGGGACAAGGGGATATTTTATGGAAGGTCCGCGCCGTGTCGGTGAAGTTGAAGTTACAAGTCTGGTAGGCCTCTTGACCAATCCGGTTGACTAGCTGGCTTCCCATTGGCAAAAGCTTTATCCCTTGGAGAGATACATCTCCACAGCGCATGGATGTAATTCAGCAAAGGTTGAACTGGCCGCTGGAGGGCATGATTTTCGATGTCGAGCAGCATATATTCTGGCTGCGTGTACCCAAGCAAATCCCGCTTTATGGACACAAATATATTCCCGAGCAGCCAACCTGAGGCAGGGAATCCGGTATTTTCGGTGTATCAAACGGATATTATCGTGTATGGGGAAGGATTGCAGGATTACTTCAAGCTTGAGTTCGGGGAGAAGTCTTATGAACAGTCAATTTTGATGCTGTAAAAACAGTTCGCTTTTGGAGCAATTTATGTGATTAATTGTTCATATTTTTTTAAGGAGTATAAAGAGCATGAAAACATACGTATTTATTTTCGACGGCTTTGTGCAATTTGAAATCATGTTGGCAACGTATTTTCTTAAAAGCCGTGGGGAAATTGTCCCTTTCGCGATAAGCAAAGATCCTGTGACTTCATATGAGGGCTTTTCAATTCTTCCGTCTTGCTCTATAGAGCAAGTGGATGTAGAGAGAGTGGATCTGTTGATTATTCCGGGTGGTGATGTAAGCGGAGTCGCTTTAAATAAGCATCTGCACGAACTGCTCCAGCACTTGCATTAGAAGAAAAGAGGGATAGGGGCTATCTGTGCAGGTACGCTGTTATTAGGTCAGGCGGGTGTGCTGAATGGGCACTCATTCACGACTAACTCAAATGAAGAGATGGAGAAGCTTGGTCGGCAGGGAACATTCTTAAACACCAATGTTGTTACAGATAGAAATATTGTTACTGCCAAAGCCAACGCCTATGTGGATTTTGGTATTGAGTTGGGGAAGCTTATGGACATTTACGAAAATGAACAGGATCTCAATGAGACCATCTCATTTTTTAAGTATTTTAAACCGCTAAGTTCAAACGAAGGGGGGAGTAGGACGTGAAGGTAGAACAGGATTTGGAAGAAATCAAACAAAGATTGGCTCAAATCGAGGCGAAGCTGGAACGCGGGTCGACTTCCGGGAGAATCATGAAGTACATGATTATCATCTTCTTGTCTATTTTTTTCTTGTTTTTGGTGATCGGAGTTGTTCAATTTGTTTCAGCCTAATCGGTGTAAGAGGAAGAAAGAAGGGAGCTGCTTATGCCTATAGAAGCGATTATTTTTGATTTGGATAATACGCTGATTCATCGTAAACGAGCGTTTGCGGCATATGCGGAGCGCTTTGTGGAACGATTTATTGTGGCCGAAGGCCCGGAGAAGCGAGAAGCTGTAATCGAACGGATACGTCTGGCAGATCAAGACGGATATCGGGACAAGAGGGAGCTGTATACCGAGCTGCATGCAGACTTGGAATTGAAAAATCGTGATACGACAGTACAAGAGATGCTGGGCTTCTGGTATGGTGAATTTCATAAGTTTACGGTACTGATGGACGGAGCGAAGGAAGTGCTGTCCGAACTGCGGTCACGTGGTTTGAAGCTGGGAATTATCACCAACGGCTCACTCCGTACGCAGCAAGCGAAAATCGACTGCGTTATGCTGAGGGATTATGTGGACTCCATTATCGTATCGGGTGGCGTGCACATTGAGAAGCCCAATCCTCGAATATTCGAGCTGGCTCTGAAGGAACTGGAAATTGCCGACCCTACTCATGCGTGGTATGTAGGGGATCATCCGACAAATGACATTCGAGGTGCGCAAAGAGCAGGCCTACATACGATCTGGCTGGAAGGCTTTATGCCGTGGGAGGAAAAGGGCATCGTACCAGACTATAGAATTGGGAGTCTGGGAGAAATCATCACTTGGCTGGATCGTCAAAGCTATTCAACGAATATGGAGGAGGGAGCATCATGAATATAGAACATCATGAGCATGAAGCACACGATCAGACCAAACCTATCCTGTTATCGTTTCCAGAACAATTTCAGACGGAGCGATTGACGATTCGCGCTCCACAGTGGGGCGATGGAGCGGTAGTGAATGCAGCGATTCGGGAGAGTGCAAATGAACTGCGGCCTTGGCTTCCTTTTGCGAGAAATCTTCCTACGCCGGAGGAATCCGAGATCAGGTCACGTCAAGCCAGACTTAAATTTCTGGAGCGGTCTGACATGATGCTATATATATTTGATACGGCTTCGGGAGAATTTGTAGCCAGCAGCGGCTTGCATCGCATCGATTGGGATACACGCAGTTTTGAGATCGGGTATTGGCTCAGAACCTCATGGACCGGCAAAGGTATTATAACAGAGGCTGTACATGGTATTACCGATTTTGCCATACAGCATTTGAAGGCTAATCGGCTAGAGATTCGTTGTAACTCCAATAATACACGTAGCGCCAAGGTAGCGGAACGGGCAGGCTTTACATTGGAGGGGATTTTAAGGAACACCGAATATGACGAAGAAGGAAAGTTGGCACACCAGATGGTTTTTGCCAAGGTCCGTGGTATTGAATTTTAGCATCAAAATTTAATTATCATTTTGTACAGCAACTAGGCTTAAGATCATCTGATATACAAGCTGCGTTTGTACGATATGGTGGGGGCTTATTATGATTGATTATAAGATGAAAAATCTAGTCAAGCTGGTGTGCATACAATATGACATCAGCATAAGGTTCGGCATTCATGCAAGCGTTATCCCAAGAGGGAGCTTAACGAATTTCCAGCAGCCTAACGGGGGTTTTCCAGTGTTAAGGCAGGTGATTTAACATGAGAAGCGTTCGTAAAAGCGTCGGCAGGAAGGTAAATCGGGCAATACAGGCCAAATCTCGCTGGAAGAAACGCGTTGTGTATCTGGCTGCCGTATTGGCCGCTATTTTATTGGGCTTGGGGAGTCGAGTGTTCTCCTCCAGGTTGCCTGAATTCGTTGCCAGTCACTTTGGGGACGCCTTGTGGGCGTGCATGATTTACTTTGGGCTGAGAATGTTGTGGATAGATCGACAATTGTCCGTAGCCCTGTGGGGCAGCTTGCTGTTTTGCTTCGCCATTGAGTTCAGTCAGATGTACCAGGCTCCCTGGATTAACCACATTCGGGCGACAACATTATGCGGGCTGGTGCTCGGCAAAGGATTCCTGACTGCTGATCTGATCAGGTATACGGTTGGTATTGCGATTTCTTGGGGGCTGGATCAAGGCTGTCAAAAGCTGATGGGGATCCATACACGAATAGACGACGACAATTCATTGAAATCATCCAAATTACTCAAATAACTTGAAAAGCGAGGGTTGCGCTTGAAACAGAAGGGTAAACGACGCAGGTTGTTCGGTAAGATGATTGGATTATGTGCGGGGTTCAGCTTGTTGTTTGCGACCGTACTTGTCCCAGGACAGGCACTGGCCGAAAAACAGCTTGCTGCGCCTATTCGTTTTGACTTTGGCCCGGGGAAGGTAGCTGACGGATACACCCAGGTTACCGCCAAGGATGCTTACACGCCTGAGCGAGGCTATGGGTTTATGGATCTGTCTAAAGTAAGCGAAGAGGATCGTGGCGGTAATGATGCTACTCGCTCGGATTTTGTCCGTGTTCAAGGCTCATCCTTTGTCGTCAATTTACCGCCAGCGGATTACACGCTTTCCCTGATTGCCGGAGATACAGCCGGAAACACAGATATATTACTGTAAAAGCCGAATCCATTGTTAAGATGGAGCCTACGACCAAAGCTGCAGGCCAATTTGTCGAGGCAGGATTTGAACTTGCCCTTATCGACGGTCAGTTGGAATTGTACTTCTCGGGAAATGATCCGAAGGTCAATGCTTTGATTATTACACCCAAGGAGGCTCGAACAGCCGGAGAACATCCTTCGGTATACCTTGCCGGAGATTCTACGGTTCAAACCTATAAATCCTCGATGAAGCCTCAGGCGGGCTGGGGTCAAATGATTGCTCCGTTTTTTACAAATGAAACTACTTTTGTGAATCGTTCGATAGGGGGGCGAAGCACGAAAACCTTCCTTGTGCAAGGACGGCTAGATGATATTTTGAGGAATATCCGTCCCGGGGATTATCTGCTCATACAGTTTGGTCATAATGATGCGGCGATTAACAACCAAGAACGTTATGTTTCACCAGCGGATTACAAGGTTTACTTGAAAACCTACATTCAAGGAGCCACACAACGTGGGGCGACACCTGTGTTAATTACTCCTGTTGGCCGTCGGGATTATGACGCAGCAAGTGCTTCCTTTCGGATTAGCTTCCCGGAATATGTGCAGGCGATGAAGGAAACGGCAGCCGAGACAGGTGTCGCACTAGTTGATCTTAGTCGCTTGAGTATAGCATACTATAATACACTTGGTCTGGAAGGGACACTCCCGTTATTTTTACATGTGGAGCCAGGGGTGTATCCTGCATTCCCTGATGGGGTTAAGGATGATACGCATTTTCAGGAGTACGGCGCGGAGCAAATAGCCCGACTGGTAGCCCAGGAGATCCGTGAGCTGAATATTCCTTTATCCTCTTATGTACAGGAGAAGGATTTGCAATAAAACGCTATCTACCATACCCATGGTATACTTAGAAAATAAGCTGACCCTACCCAAGGATGGCATTGTTTCGGCTTGGGTAGGGCTTTCACGTTTGTGGACTCATCTATCTTGTTTATGGGGAGGAAGCGAAGATGACAGTTACCCAGCTCAGCAGACTCATTGACAGTCAAATGTTCTATAATCAGCAGCGAAGTTTGTTCTATATACGAGAGGGAAATGTTCTTATGGGCTCTTCACCAGAGTTGGCCTACTGGATGACACAAAGGGGACCGGATTTGATTTTCATGCTGCAAAACTTAAAGCGTCAGGATATGTATGCCGCTTTTGTTGCGGATGTAGCGTCCAAAACGCTGCACCAGTTTGTAAGCACCAATCAGTTTCTGCATTTTCACACCAATCATGCGAGGGAGCTTGCGGAGCTGTACGATCGCCTCTTCACCCGGATTCAAAAGCTGTTCCAAAAGCAATCTATCGACGAAGCAATACTGAGCTTGCTGCTTCAGCAGCATTATGGGCATTTGAGAGATTTTTTAATTCGTACCAACGGACGAGCGATGTTTGCCAAGTATGCCAAGAGTGAGTATACCTTTTGGATTCCTTGCGAGGAATATACACCGGAGCTCCAAGCCAAACTGCTAGGATTGGATACGACACGTATGCAAGAGCCTGTTCTCGACATCGGTTGCGGATCGGAAGCACGGCTGGTCCTCTATTTGCGTTCTCACGGAATCAAGGCTTATGGGGCGGACCGGTTGGCTAAAACAGAGGGCTGTGTAACTCAGGGAGATTGGTTGGAAACCAGCTTTGAGCAAAACGCATGGGGAACGATCGTGTCTCATATGGCGTTTTCCAATCATTTTATACATCATCATCTGAAGACTGACGGTAATATTAACGAGTACGCACACAAATATATGGAAATCCTCAGAGCAATTCGGCCCGGAGGAAGTTTTATTTACAGTCCATGTCTTCCATTTATGGAAGAGCTTTTGGATGTCCGATCAGGTTATCTAGTAGAGTATATCCAATCTTCTACCGGTTACAAAGCCACGAAAATAACGCGATTAGGTTCGTAGGGACTAAGGGTATTCAGAGGCGAAAAGCAGAGTATAAGGGAGGTATAAAATGAGTGTAGAAAAGTACAAGCAGGCGCTTTTAGTGCTTTTTGGATTGAATTTAGTGCGTTCATTTGTCAGATTTAATCTTGGAATGGTAGTATAAGGATAGATATTACTCTATTTGGGATTCTATTATCTAAATCATATTTTCCTGAAAGCCGATATATGGAAATGAGGCGAGAACACACTGTTATTGTAGCCGCCCGAAAATAGATGTATACAATTGGGTTAGGAGAGTAGAAGAAGTGTCGGATTTATATACCAAAAAAGAAGTAAAGGAATATGTAACGGATGTAGCTCATGAACGGCCATTAGGTGTAAGTATTGCAGCCATTTTACTGATTTTTAATGGGGCCCTTCTGCTGGTAACGCAGCTATTGACGCTCAATGCATTAAATGAGGCTTCTACGTTGGTAGGAATTTGCAGGGGCATGTTTCAGGGCTTCATTGCTTTGCTTGGCTTGGCCGGGACGACTGCTGGTGTCGGTATGCTGCTTGGTAAGAAGTGGGCTTGGTGGCTGGCTGTATTTTATTTTACATATGAGACTATGCGTTATGCCTGTGCTATTCTGTTCATTCCGGATGTTCCGCCCGTATTGGGCGGTGTACAGCTAAGTTCCGCTTTATATTACATAAAGTACGGTATGCGTATTATCTGGAATTTGTCGTTTACTTTGTTCATGTGTCATAGTAAAGTGCCCGGATTTTTCAAAACGAATGAAGTCAACAAGTGGAGAGCTTGTATTGCATTATTACTTATTAATGGAGTGCTGGCTGCCATTGGCTGGCGGCTGCTTAATTAGGTTTTTATGTGAGGAAGGAGATGGATCATGACAAAGGAAATATTTCCGTTGCTGCAAACCCAAAGGCTTCGTTTAAGACAGCTTACATTAGAGGACGCGCAGGATGTATTCGCTTATTTCTCCAGAGATGAAGTCACAGCATATTATGATTTGGAAAGCTTTACGGAGGTAAAACAAGCAGAACATTTTATTCGTTCCATGCAATCCAGATATGAAAAGCAGGAGGGCTTTCGTTGGGGGATCACGTTAAGAGAAGCTCCTGAGCGTGTAGTTGGTACGATTGGATTTCATAACTGGCATAAGGAGCACTCTCGTATTGAAATCGGCTATGAGCTGGCAACGGAATATTGGCGGCAAGGCCTGATGACAGAAGCGATGAAGGTGGTAGTTGATTATGGCTTTCATTTGCTGCAGGTTCACCGTATAGAAGCCTTCATTGATCCAGATAACGAAGGCTCCAGACGGCTGCTGCTCAAAAGTGGTTTTACCCAAGAGGGCCACTTGAGAGACTATTTTTATGAAAAAGGGCAATTCGTCGATGCTGTTATTTTTGGCTACCTTCGGAAGGAGCATTCCGTGGATCAATAATTTTTACAAATATCCTTTGTCTCCGTAAGGCTGGAGTCGATCAAGCCAAGTCTGCTCCAGCTTGGCCAGTGCATCTTTGACATCGAAGAACTCTGAGTCCTTTTTCTTCAAAATGTCCAGCACTTCAAATTCAAACGCATCTTCGCCATACTCATTCCATTCCTGTTGCAGCTTTTTATTTTTAGCTGCGCCCATTTGCAATTCAAAACGACGACCATTTAACGACTTCAAATTCGGTGTAGCAGCGACAAACATTTTTCCGTTGTGTGTATTGCGAATGCAATAGATTCCAGCCTCCGTTTTGATTTCCATGTACTGCTGTACGAGTTCTTTTCTTCGGTTCATGTTGAATCCTCCTATTTATAAACGTTACCCATCAATAATCTTTCAACCAATATTCACTGCCATCCGGCTTGCGATCCAATAGACGGTATTCAATCATATATCTTCGCACCGTGACAAAATCGTCATACACTTCCTGTAAAATCGCATTGACATCCTTCTCATCATACGTTTGCCCCTTTGCAAAACGTCCCGCAATTTCACGCAGCACAATCAGCTTGTGCTTTTCCTGCATTTTGAAGGTTTTCAGGCGCCCGTCTGTACCGTCCGGAAAATACTTCGTGAGTATCTTTTGCTTTTCGGCTTCCGTAATGTTGTAGCGTTCGTCCACCATCCGTGCCCGTACCGGCACTTCGACGATGGCGGGAGCGTGACGGTCCTTCTCCTTCAGCAGCTCCATTAATGTGAGAAATACCTTGGCCTGCCGTTCCTTTTCCTTGAGACCAAAGCGATGATTGCGTATGGTGGATGCGCTGCCGATTCCGGTTTCCTTTTGGATATCTGCATCGCCCATGCCTTGATAAAATAACTGAAGCAGCCGATTCTGATGATCCGTCAGCCCGGTCAGCTTTTTGTCCAGGCCGATCAAATATTCAAATACCGAACCATATGACCGCTCAATATGAAGACGCATGTACCTCTCCGCGTCATAAAATACCCCTTGATCCTGATATATGATGCCTTGCTCGTATCGCTGTCCGTCCAGCAAGCAAACCACCTGCTCTTCCTGACGGACATATCCGCGCTTCAGTTCCTCGATTCCAGCATTCCAGAATAGCTCGGAATGATCCATTTTAACAAACACCTCGATTAAATGATGATTATTTTATAGACAATATAACATTTTGTTTATTTTAAATCAATGGGTGGAGTGAATGGAGTAACGATTTCAGTAATTTAAATTTATATAATGCTTAAAAAGAAAATTATTGTTTTAGACATATTTTATGGAATTTCAAAAAAATTTCTCTACTTTTCTTATTTCGACAATTTTCGCTATGTACAAATTTAATACGACATTGTTATCATATGTAAACACAAATACAATATATCCTTTTGTAGACGGGAAAATGTAAGCTGAACTTGGGATACATATTAAATTTGATGTTCTTTTAACTTCGTATTATCACTAATACAAGGGGATGATTTTAAAAATGAAATTTCTTTTGAACGAAGTAAGAAAACAGGAGGGAAGAAAAATAGTTAAGCCATTCGTTTTAACAATGCTTAGCTTATTTGTTTTGTTATCTCCATGGAGTATAGCTTGGTTAACTCAAGGTATAGCGTCAGCAGCATTTTCAGGTGGAATCCCCAAAAAATTTTATCCACCGCCAAACATGGGTGGATCAATCGGGATACCAGAGGATAGCCAAACACCAAGAACAGAACCATCATCTACACATGAAACAGTAACCATGTCAGATGGCTCGGTTGTACATGTGCAGGTGGATAATTCTAATGTTAATTTTATTCGCAACAATGTAGTCATCTATACCAAAAATCTTGGATTTGCATTATCAGTTAAATTTTACTATGCATCAGTATCTTCTGATACTATAACGGTTGGTTACTTTTATAAAGATGAGAGGGATGGAGCTAAACGTTCGGGAACTTTTACATATTCGGGAATTGTTTTGACCACTCCAGCCAGCCCGCACATTAGTCCTAATATTACAGGGATGACAAATCAAAATATTCTTATCCAATTGGATGGTGTGCCTAACCATTATAAAAAAGAGTATAAAATCGGTGCGAACGGTACGTGGACTCCGTATAATAGCCCATTTCAAGTGTCCCAAAACACTACCATTTTTGCTCGTTGTACAGATAATTACGGGAATATAAGCGCTGTAAATTCATTGGTGATCAACAATATTGATAAAACACCGCCTGCGCCGCCGGCATTCAATCATAGCCCTGCGAATGAAATAGCCAATAATATCAAAGTGACAATTAACTATCCCTCTGACGCGACGTCAAGAGAATACCGTGTCAACCAAAGCGAGTGGAGGGCGTACAATTCACCTATTGATGTCAATGAGTATGGGACAAGGATACAGGCACGGGCAACAGATAGTGCTGGAAATGTTTCGCAAGTCACAGAATCGGTGCTGAATTTGATCAATAGAACACCAGTCGCGCTTAAAGGCATTCCAGCTACAACGATTGAAATGGATGAGGGAGCATCAGTTAAAGATTTATCGGAATACTTTACAGATCCTGACCAGCATCAGCTTAGGTATTCTGCTGCGAATACAAATCCATCAGTTGTCACACATCAGTTGATTAAGGACTCAAAGGGAAATACCTCAATACTGAATTTGCAACCCCAAAGCTCGGGAGAATCGACGATAACGATAACAGCTACAGATCCGTTAGGTAAGTCTGTATCGCAGAATTTTGTTGTAAAAATTTTGGATACCAAATATATAGAACTATTAGCCAAAGCTACAGCAGCGGTAGCACAAGCCGAGACAAGCCAATTACAAAATGATGTGAATGCAGCTGTAGAGCTAATAAATAAGCTGCGCGATCCAGACAAGGGCAAGCTTGTTGAAAGGGTAGTAGCCATACAGAAAATCATTGATGCAAAAGCTGCCTATACTGAACAATTAACGACAGCTACGCAGGCAGTTGAAAAAGCAGAATCTTCAAAATTACAAACGGAGATTAATATAGCCCGTACTTTACTAGTGCGTCTCAATGATACAGACAAACAACAGCTTAATAACCGATTGGATCGTATACCGGCTATTGATGATTTGCCCAAGGATATAACAAGTCCTTCCAAACCTAAGAAGTTAGTAGGTTCCAAACCTACGCCTAACAGCATTATTCTAGCCTGGGAAGCATCTACCGATGATGTTGGAGTCGTTAGCTATGATGTTTATCGTAATGGTCAAATGATAGGCAATACCAAGGAATTAACCTTTCAAGTAGACCAATTAGAACCTCAGAAAATATATAAGTTTGCAGTGAAAGCCAAGGATGCGGCTGGTAACTATTCGGAATTTAGCAATAGTGTTAAAAGCGGCTTATCCAGAAAATATAAATATATTTATGACGCTAATGGAAGGCTTGAGCATATTGAACAGGATGGTCAGGTTGTTTTCCAATATCAATATGACTCCAATGGTAACCTGATACAGATTATAAAAGTAAGCAGCTCCAAATAAATGATATGTAACTCAATTTAAAGTCGGGAATGGAGAGAAGAACTTGCGATTTAGAACAACAAGACGTCATATAGCAATGATCATGATTATCACATTTATTTTCGGTACAATCAGCGGCTTTGTTCCTCCAAATGTATTCGGTGCTGGGAATGACAATTCGCAATATTCGGTGGATCAAGTGGCTGCCCGATTTGGAGTCACATCATCTTTTCTTTCGGAACAATTAAGAAAAGGTTATTCATTAAATCAAATTTATACGGCGTTATATATGGCTGAACAGGATCATATAAGCTACGAGCAGGCTGTAGCTTCGTTATTTCCTTCAGAAGAGAACCAATCACAGACTGTAACAAGTGACGTATATAACAAGCTATCGGATGCCCCATTAGATAACCTGATCTCCCATAGCGTTACAGGTGATGTTTATCCAACAGATGATCCTGATCCTACGAACAAAGTCACCGAAGATGTATATAAGACGGATTTCCTGAAACAAAGTCTCATGACGAATGTACCGCAGCTTCCACCTATTCGAGAGGAAGCGCCCGTTTACAATAAATCTTCTTTTAATGAAGCTCCTTATTCTGTTGGCGATGATAAAGAATCTATATCCACTTTATCAGGCAGCTTATCGCTGCAAAATACAGATTTAATTCTGCCTGGACGAAATGGACTTGGCTTTTCCTTGACGCGTCAATATGATACGAATCGGGCTCAATTTTTTGACAAAGGCGCTGAAATTGTTGACAACAGTGCTGCTGTGCAAAATTATTATGTGTACTTTAAGGCAATGATGAAACCTGTTACCAAGTCGTATAAGGTAGCCTATCAGCAAAAAAGATGGGTACAAGAGGACACGGACGGTGATGGGAATGTTGATGTTAACACTTATAATCTTCAGCCGGAAACCAAAGTTATAGGCACATACACGACTTACGAAGCTGCTAGTCAAGCGGCGGGACAAAAAATAACCTACACCACACCTTCGGAATCCAGGACAGAAACAGATTATAGAAGAAGTACATCTAGAAATGATTTTGTCAGTTCCATAAAGTATGATCAACATGGATTTAAAGGAACTCTATCCCGAAGTGGTTCACCTTATGTTATTTCTGGAAGCGAATCTCAGCCTGTTTCTATGGGTGCAGTTGATTCGTGCAGTTTTTTTAGTATGGGATCTTACAACTCACAAGGTTACTACTCGGGTAGTAGCATTACAACTTGTGGTAATTCAATGCATTATTCTTCAGCGAATGGATTTAGTGGAACACTTTATGCCTACAATACTTACTATTCTTCGACTTGCCCGAATTATGATAGTTCTAGAGCGAATTCTATTTGCTATGTATCAGGAACTAAATATTACAAAGGATCTGTTTCAAAACCAGGGTATGATACCCGAGAATGGAGACAAGATTATAGCGGGACCGTGACTAAACCCGGTTATACAAGCGATATTGGTTATAGCGAGTGGACTAGTAACGGAAAAGGCGGAAGGACAAGAACGGCCTTTACCATGGAGGGCTCACCGCAAATTGAAACGATTGTTTCAGAGGGGCTCGAAACGGCTGTTCGTCGGCAGACAGCACTGTTCACAACCATTGCTGAGGCTGAGCACTACAGGGATATAATAAACAGCAGTCCTCAGGCTGAAATTCCGGGTGACGATGGGAATAGATACTATATTGCAGCAGATGCAGATGCTACCGTTTTTGCTGAGATTGTAGCCTATCAACCTTCATTTATTTTTCAAAACCGTACCTATCCTGCGCTAGAAGATCAATTGAACCCTCTTGGCAAGGGATGGTCCTGGAATTTGCCTTATGTAGAAACCAAAGAGGGCAAGCAGTACATGCACTTGGGGGATGGTGGAAGCTATGAAATTGAGGGTGACCAGCTTAAAGGTTACGACTGGAAAGGACTGACCTTCACTCCTGACACTTCAGTAACAGTTAATGGAGAAAATTCAGCCTATGTATTAACTTCTGTGGATGGAATGAAAAAACAATATTTCTCCAAAGACGGTCAGTTGCTGCAAATTGAAGATGCATATCATAACACGATAAAGTTCAATTATGAACTCAATGCTACTTATAAACGTAAATTGCTTAGTAAGGTAGAAGATGTAATCGGCAACTCGATTGATATTCAATATACGGCTACAGACGTTACTTTGTCTAAAGGAAACCGCACAGTTGTCTATCATAAACATACAGAACAAGGTGTTGAATTACTGGATTCCGTGACAGATGCCGAAGGCAGAAAAACCACATATTCCTATACATTGGCACCTGCCAAGTTTAATTTGAGTGCGTCTCATCCTGAAAGACAAATCTCTAATCCGTACGCTTTGTTAACCAAAGTATTTCATCCTACCGGAGCCTCGACTTTATATACTTATGAGGACCAGCCGGTAAAACGCTATATTGGCTCCAATTCGGTAAACGAGGCATATAGAGCGGTCTCACGTGTAGATCAAATCACATATGAAAACAATCAAACCGAAAACTATAATCGGGAAACGATTCATTATAATTCCGATATGGGTGAGAGCTATGTAAAAGATACTTCGTTCTCTACCGTAACAGACAATGGATTGGTTCGTTCAACATTCAATTATAATAAAAAGTTTATTAGTGCAGACACGCCACCACAGTATTACCTGGACCAATCTGTGGTTAAAGCAGGAGATTCTGAAAAGAGCACAGCTTATCAATACGGCAAGCAGGTGACAGGCAAAGCCTATACCGTACCTGTTCCAACCCGTACTTCGTCCAGCAATAATCAAAATAGAGACGTTTTGACAACGACTGCTGAATATGATGATTACGGTAATATGACAAGCTCAGTGGATGAAAAAGGTTCACAAACTGCGTATACGTATGACGACAAGCACAGGATTAAAACCGTTACGGAACCGATTGATTCCCAAAGCACTGGAGTAACAGAGTACACACGTAACCCACAAGGGAAAGTAACGCAGGTCATCGTCTCCAAGGATCATTCCGGAGGAGAATTACTACAAAAAGTAAATTATTCGGGTATAGATGCTTACGGAAATATAACGGTTCAGACGATTGCGAATGGTAACAAGTCCGTGACTACAACAAAGGAATACAGCAGTAGTTACGATCATGCTTTTCCAACGAAGCAAAGTGTAGAGGTTACAAATATTGATGGAGAAAAATCTACAGTAACCATTCAGTCAGATTATGATAAGTCAACTGGTTTAATCACTTCCTCGCTGGATGGGAAGGGTCAGAAAACCGGGTATCAATACGATGCTCTTGATCGCGTAAAGGCTGTAACCTATCCGGATGGTAAAAGTATCCGTGTAGCCTACGATGATCTTGAGAACACCGTAACGGTTACGAATGAGCTGGGGATACGAACCAAAACACGTTACAATGCTTTGGGCTGGAATATTGAGTCAGGATTGTTCGAAGGTAACGATTACGTGATCAAGTCCAAGTCAGCTTATGACGCTAACGGAAGATTAGTGTCCAGTGAAGATGCACTTGGGCATCTGACACGCTATGGCTATGACGCTTGGAGCCGTACAACCTCGACAGCCTATGCGGACGGTTCAGAAGCAGCAGTTAAGTATGATGATGCTCTTCGTCAAGTAATTCAACGAGACGGTGAGCTTAATGAACAAATTCAAATCTACGATAAATGGAACCGTTTGGTACAAAATAAAGAGAAATCAGCAATAGACGTTAATGAGAAAATAACTTCCAAGATAGAGTATGATGCTGTAAACGATCAGATTTTGAAACAGACCGATGCGAATGGAAATGAGACTCAGTTTTCGTATAATGCTTTGGGTGATCAAACAGCGGTGACGGAGCCTAATGGCGAAACGACGAAGTACACTTACGATATGCTGGGTAATCTCACTCGGATCACATATCCGGATGGTCAAGCTAAAGTCAAGTCGTATGATGAACTGGGTAGAGTGATTCAAACCAAAGACGCGAAGGACCAGATCGAAAAGCGCTACTTTGATGCCAATGGCAACTTATCCAAAAAAATAGATCGCAACGGGAATGTCACTTCTTTTGAATACGATAGCCGTAATCGGTTGAAGTCGCGTATAGGTAAAGATGAGACTGTCAGCTATGTATACGATGCTGCAGGCAAACGCCTAAGCATGACAGATCAAACGGGTACAACATCCTATGCGTATGATCCGTATACGGAGCAACTGAACACCTTGTCTTACCCGGATGGTCTAAAGCTCTCCAATCAGTATGATTCGAATGGCAATCGAACTGAAATGACAGGACCATTTGGTGAGCAAGTAAACTATACGTATGATCAATTGAACAGACTAAAGACCGTAGGCAATACAAAAGATAAGCTTGTTTCGGAATATACCTATACCAAAAATGGATTGCTGGACTCAACCGTATCTGCAAATGGTTATCGTCAGCAAAACCAATATAACGGGATTGAATTAGTTGAATTAAAGCACACACGATCCGATGCGGAAACCAATAACTTTCAATATAGCTACGATCCTGGTAAAAATATCACCAAACGTACTCAAAATGGTGTAGAGGATGCCTTTACGTACGATAAGCTGAATCGGATTGTTACTTCTAGCGAAAATCAGGACGCATATTCGTATGATGCCAGAGGGAATCGTCTTACAATGGAAACGGAGAGAGCTCCGCATACGAAGCCGAGGGAGAACAGCTTTGACGATCAGAACCGATTGACGCAAGTCAAGATCGACGGAAAGCTCGTAGAGTACCGATACAACGGGGATGGATTGCTGACAGACCGTATACAGGATGGCATTCATACCCGATACTACTATGATGGAAACAGTGCGCAAATCATAGCAGAAGCTACGATTGAAAATGGAAAACCTGTTTTAAAAGCCAATTATATTCGCGGTCTGAAATTAGAGGCTATAGCCTATGCGGATCAAACCAAAGCCTATCCAGTCTATAATGGTCACGGGGATATTATCGAGATCAGGGATTCCTCCGGAGCTTTGCTGAATCAATATCAATATGATATTTGGGGCAATGAAGAGGTCAAGGAAGAAAAAGTCCACAATCCATTCCGATATTCAGGCGAATTATGGGATGATACAACAGAACTGCAATACCTGCGCGCCAGATGGTATGATCCTGATAGTGGAAGGTTTATTAATGAGGATACTTATGAAGGGAAGATAAGTGATCCGCAAAGCTTGAACTGGTACGTATATGTAAATAATAATCCCTTGATTTATGTAGATCCAACTGGAAATTGGTGCCAATCGATTGATGGGAAATCATCTCACAGTGGTGGGTGTAACGATCTAAGTAAAATTGATAGATATGTTCCTGATTCATTATATAAAGCTAATCAGCATAAGCCATACAGTTCTATTGTTCAGATATATGAGAAACAAAAATTGATGGCAATAGATAAAGCTCGAAATATATCTGTTTTTCGAATATCTAAAAATGAAGTTGCTTTACCAGCTAATAATGCTGGTTCAACAGCTAATTCTCTAATTCAGGTTCTAGGAATTAGTGCAGCAATTGGAATAGAGGCTAGTAAAACAAAGGTAGATACAAATAATACTATTAAACCTAGAACAATTTATAGAAGTGGGAGTGGTACGAATGTAAATCTGACACCAAGAACTGTGGATACATCTGGACTTTCTTATTTTCTTAAAGTGGTGGGGGATAAAGGCACACTTACAACTGTAGAAGCAGTCAATGCAACTGGTGTACTTAAAGCAGTTATAGATAACGCTGCTACGGGGCATGTCTCGGTTAGCGCCGTTGATCCTTACGAGCATAAAATGTGGATAGCTTCCAGAGAAAAAGCTAACCAGTCGCCTTATTATTTAACTGAGATATTAAAAAGTATATCAATAAAATACTGATTATTTGAAAGGGGCTATGAGGTGAAGCCACGAGATTATATTCCTAGACACAAATCTGATTTTAATAATATAAATCAGTTAAAACTTTTAGAAAAAGAACAAATTAGACCCATAATATCTGAACTATTCGTTTGGTTAAAAGATAGTAACTGGCCGATTTCATCAGAAATTAGGAATATATTATTTCAATTTGATGTAGAGTTGGTTCCAAACTTGAAAAAAATATTAAAATCTGATGATAGCACTTGGAAGTACTTTGTTCTTGAAGATTTTTGTAGATATCTTCCTAATAGTGTAATTGGAGAGATAGCATTAGAGTTAGAAGAGCTTATTATGCATCCCAGTTTGGATGATAAACTTGAAGAAGTCGACCGGATTGCTGGAGAGATTTTAGAGAAATTAAAATAATTGTAGTGAAATTATTTTGCTAACCTTGAGGGACACTATGCCTAGTTGAGTCCATATCAAATGTGCAAAAAAGGTTTTCAAAAAATGAACAGAGAGCCATGTTCAAAACCCTCAGTTAGAATAGAGTTATTGAAACAACATTCTAAAGGACAAGGTGTGTAATGACATGGCTCTATATCAAATTCCCCTAGATGCAGAGCATGTGCATCAACTTTTCTAGGAAGTTTCTCAAGATACGTTGGATCACGAAAATGCTGGGGGCAGTTTTGAATCAAGAGTCGCAAGCCAAGCCCAGATGACCGAGCATGTGGTGGCAGAGTGCCATGAGAGGATGGAAGAAAGGAAAAAAAAGTCCACAATCCGTTCCGTTACTCTGGCGAACTGTGGGATGATACCTCTTTAGCCCCCTAGTGAACTTGGACACTAAGAGTGTATATGGATTAC
>NZ_ASSB01000406.1:0-339 GCF_000520755.1 Paenibacillus sp. 1-18 | reverse complement strand
CTCTTCTGCAAGTTCAAATATCGTCGACACATAGGACAAGTCCTCTGTTAATCTCGACAATACCCTTTGAATATAGTCTTTCCTCCCTAACTCTACACAACGCAATAAAAAAGGCTTGATCCGTTTCCAGTGCCCTTTTCCCTCGTAAAAACATTCATCTATGTACATCTCATAGAGCCAGCCCTCGGGATATCCCAATGCCTTGGTTATCAGGTCCATCTGCCGAACGGAGATTGGCTTGGGTGGGTTGCTGTTCAGCATTGCACTGAAGGTACCGCGATTAATACCGGATATCTTACTGAAACTGCTAAAGCTATAGCCTCTTTGCTTCAATTCTGT
>NZ_ASSB01000405.1:0-10332 GCF_000520755.1 Paenibacillus sp. 1-18 | reverse complement strand
CCCCCAGCCTCTGCCGCAGCTACCAGTGTATATGGATCAATCCCCGCCTTGCCGCCTGTTGCCGGGGGTGTCACCATGACAATCTCCGGTACACCCGCCACCTGAGCAGGAATGACATTCATCAGCACCGAGGATGGATAGGCCGCCTTACCGCCCGGAACATACACGCCTACACGCTGCAACGGTCGGATAATCTGGCCGAGCAGGCTGCCGTCCGGCTGCCAATCCATCCACGAATTTCGTTTTTGCTTCATGTGAAAAGCACGGATATTTTCCGCCGCCTCTTGAATCGCCTGTATAAAAGAAGGCTCCACCTTGTCATATGCCGACTTCAATTCTTCATCTGTCACACGAAGCTGCTCCGCTGTCAGCGATACTCCATCAAACGATTCCGTATACCGCAGGACAGCCGCATCTCCCTCCTGCCGTACTGATCGGATAATGGCACGAGCAGCCTCATTTTGCTCTGGTGTACCGTAATCCACCTCACGCTGAAGACTGAAATCACGGGCTGATACGATCTTCATTTGTCCACTCCCCCTCACTTGCAGCTTGCTTTGCAAAAAGCTATTTCAACCATTGGCCTCATTCCATTAGATTAGTCCCGCGGTGCCACCGCAGCTGGAATCACCTGATACAATCGGTCACACAATGCCTGAATCGGGCCGTTTTTCATCCGATAGCTGACCCGGTTGGCAATCAGGCGACTGGTAATATCCAGAATGCTGACCTGCTCGACCAATCCGTTCTCCCGCAAGGTCTGCCCGGTTTCCACCATATCAACAATGCGGTCTGCCAGGCCGATTAACGGCGCCAACTCGATGGAACCGTTCAGCTTAATAACCTCCACCTGCTGACCTTGTTCCCGAAAATACTGGGAAGCCACGTTCGGATATTTGGTAGCGACCCGCTGGCGAATACCCGGTTGCCAATCCGGCAGAGCAATCACCGACATCCGGCAACGGGCGATTCCCAGATCCAGCAGTTCGTACACATCCTTGCTTTCCTCCAGTAATACATCCTTGCCTACAATGCCAATGTCCGCAGCCCCATACTCCACATACGTAGGGACATCGACCGGCTTCGCCATGATGAACTCCATTCCCAGCTCAGGCAGCGGAATGACCAGCTTGCGCGTATCATCCACATCCAGGGGAATCGGTACCCCCGCTCGGCGAAACAGCTCGGAAGCCTGCTTATAAATCCGTCCTTTCGGCATGGCTACCTTCAATGTTTCCGTCATGGCAATTCCCTCCCTTGTACCGGTCGCCTTTCTGCGGCTGTATAGCTGTATACCTCCGCATATAAGTCCTGCTGCTGGCGCCGTCCATCCTCTGGCCCTCCCGCCAAGCCTGTAACCACAATCCGGCCGGCTGCACGAAGCTGCGCTGCAGCCGATAAGGCCTCTTGGCGTCCCTGTTCGTCATAAAGGATAAGCGCAGGACGCTTCGTCTCAATCTCAATGCCGTCTACACCGTCGACGATCCGGTTCGTCTTCAGTGCAAATCCTGTCGCAGGTACAGACCGACCAAACTGCTGAAGCAGATTGTCATAGCGACCTCCGTTGCATACGGGAAATCCAATCTCCGCCGCATAGCCCTCAAAAGTCATTCCTGTATAATATGAAAAATCCCCGATCATGGTAAGGTCAATTAGCACATGCTCAGATACGCCATAAGCCTCCAGTACTTCCCACACCTCGCACAAATGTGCAATAGATTGAAGCGTCTGCTGCTCTACGCTAAGACGGGTAGCTTGTTCACAAATTTCTTTTCCACCGCGCAGCCGAAGAATAGCCTCCAGCTTATCCCGATGTTCAGAAGCCAAGCCCAAAGCCTCAATCGCTGTGCGGTAGCCTACTACATCACGGCCCAGCAACAGCTCCTTTAGCGCCTCCTGTTCACCCTGGCGACCTGGAATGATTTCCTCGAACAGACTGTTCAGGAATCCCACATGTCCCATGGCAATTTTAAAAGAGGTGACTCCTGCGGCCTGCAACGATGCAATCGCCAAGGCTACAATTTCTGCATCAGCCTCCGCCGAATCATCGCCTACCAGTTCCACACCCGTTTGAAAGAATTCAGCTTCTCTTCCCGCCTCTTCCTCAATCGCCCGAAATACATTGGCGTGATAGGAAAGCCGAAGGGGCACTTCCTCTTCCTTCAATAGCGACGATACCACCCGTGCAATGGGGGCAGTCATATCAGACCGCAACACCAGCGTAGTCCCCCGGTTATTGAGCAGCTTAAACAGCTTCTGATCCGAGGTGGAGCTGGCTACACCCACTGTATCGTAGTACTCCATCGTAGGCGTCATAATCTGACGGTAGCCCCAACGCTCCATGCATTCGAGCACATTCAATTCAATCGCCCGCAGCTTCGACACTGCACGTGGGAGGTAATCCCGAACCCCTACAGGAATTTCAAACCCTTTTGGCTTAGACATCTCTATCACCTCATGATTTCACAATATCTTTATCATGGTAAAGTGCTAACAAACTAAAGTATATCCGATATATTATCATGCCCTGCTTGTCAACGTCAACCGAACGGAGCTGCCCATTTTTAAAGTTTTCATTCATACGCTACCCCGCTTCATATTGTATCCACTGCCGAATTCATGAATCCTAAAAAAAGACTGCCAGCCTCTCAGCCAACAGTCCATCTTAAAATATTTAACCACTCACCTGCTCACCTTTAGTCCGTGAAGGAGGTAATTTCGGAATCGTGCCCAATCCGACCCAGGAAAACGGTAGATATCGGAAACATAACGTCACAATCAGCCATGAGCCAAACAGTGCCAACAACCATCCACCGGCAACGTAGAAAATATATTCTATCGGCGTTCCATGCAGATCCAGCTTGCGATACACTCGCAATAATGCCGGATGAAGTAAATAAATACCGAACGAACATGCACCCATCCAACTGATCCAGGCTCGCAGCCTCCCATTCGCATGACGATAGAATAAAACAGAAAACTGAAACAGCACTAGCGCAGATACGAGGGCATGTGCATTGCGGAGCAGTTCATAGACCAGTGAGTCTGCATAGATGGCTTTGCGATACGCTACAAACCATATCTGCACATAAGCTATGCCCACCAGTAACCAAGCCGTCCACAAGGCACACCAGCTCATCAACTGTCTGCGACTGATTGCTGTCCCTGGTAATGGAAAAAGCCACTTTTTGATCCCTTCATAGCCAATCGCTACAGCTGCACCCAAAGCAAAGTAACTGATATATGTAATCGCAAGACTTCCTCTTTCGACTCCCCAAACGTATTTGTTCAGTAATACAAACCCCCATTGAATGGCCAGACCTGCTGCCAAAATAACAAGGGCTGCTCTCCGTGGGCTTACTATCCACTGTCTTAAACGTCGTACTCCCCAGAGCAACAACGGAAAGACCAAATAAAATTGGATAATGATGATTACATAATACAAATGCGTATATGCCTTTCCTGTTAACAGCACCAGAGGAAGATCACTGAGCGGCATTAGCCCGCGTGTCACCAGGGTCAAATAGTAGAGAAGTGAAAACAAAATATAAGGCAATACAATAAACATCAGCCTTTTCCGAAAAAACACAAGCATATTCTTACCCCGAAGCGGTCGATCCACATAATTGTAAAATAAAACAAATCCACTCACAAAGATAAACACCGGCACTGCAAAGCTACTGAACACATTTAAAAATAAAAAAGGATAAAATAATAGCGAATGACGAGCATCAATCAAAGCCATTGAAGTCGCATGAATAGTAACAACGGCTGCAATCAATATTCCCCGATAAATATCAAGCTCCGGTATACGTTCCTTTTTGACCAAATCAACACGCTCCCATATCGCCTTGTAAATATATTTATTTTCTATATTTAAACATAACCAACATCCATTCCTCTACTTATTATACAAAAAACAGTGCAAAAAGACCCCTTAATCCATAAAGGGGCCTTTCTTTTGTGCTATTTACTATACCTCCACATCGGGGCGTCCTAAATCACGCAATGGATTACCGCCTACGAACGCTCCAGCAGGCACGTCTTTATGCACCACCGCTCCAGCGGCCACGATTGCTCCATCACCGATGGTGACTCCTGGCAAAATGGTCGTGTTTGCACCAATCAACACATGATCGCCAATCACCACTTTACCGATACGATACTCCTGTATAAGGTATTCATGGGCCAGGATAGTCGTGTTATATCCGATAACCGAATTGTTTCCTATCGTAATATGCTCTGGAAAAAAAACATCTACCATGACCATCAAGCCGAAGGCCGAATGTTGGCCCACTTTCATACCCAGCATTTTACGGTAAATGACGTTTTTCAGAGAAAGCATAGGACAATACCGGGCAACCTGTATAAAAATAAAATTTTTAACGCCTTTCCAAGGGCTCACCGTTCGATAAATCTGCCACAACGCGTTAGGACCTTCTACAGGATAGCGTTTCACCTTTCTCACGATACATTGACACCTTGAAGCTCAAGCTTTAGCAAGTCGCGCATATCATGCAACATGTAATCTGGTCCATACCCACGCAGAGTCTCCTCACCCTTGAGCGACCAGGCAACACCCGCAGATTTCACACCTGCCGCCTTGGCTGACAAAATATCAAAGGAACTGTCTCCGACCATCAACGTATGCTCTGCTTCAGCGTTCAAGCCAGCCAATGCCTTGAGCACTGGCTCTGCATGTGGCTTCGGATGCTCCACATCGTCTACCGTCACAATATAGTCCATTGAGGAGGTCATATTAAAAAGATCAAGTACACGCATCGTGGATGGTCGTATTTTGGTTGTCACGACCCCTAGCTTAATTCCCCGTGCACGCAGTTCCTGAATAACCTCAATCACATACGGAAATGGCTTCACCATTTGATCATGATGAATATAATTATAAGCACGGTAGGCTTTAACCAGCTCAGATACATCCGTTAATCCTGAAAAAGTACGGAGCTGATCATCCAGCGTTCCACCCATATGTGGAATAATATGCTCCCGAGTTAGCGGATCAGCATCTGGATGATTCATAATGTGCAAAAACGTGCTGATAATCAGTTCATTCGTATCCATGATGGTGCCATCCAAATCAAACAAAATCGTGTTTATCATAGATGCTCCTTCTTATCCTCGTCCGTTTCCTCCTTGGGAAGCTTATCTGCTGTAGCAGTCGGAGGAACCGTATCTTGTCCTGGGCGGGATGCTTGCTCTGGCGTCACGTCAGGTACCTGATCAATCCCCGTCTTGCTGGAGACAATCGGGTCGCTATAACTTGCAACGGATGAGCCCTTCCGGCGACGAACCAGGATAAAAATCACGGCAGCTACAATGATGAAGATAGCAAGCAGCTGTGAAATCCGTACATTACCATAGTTCGGGTCCAAGTACCCTGGTTCAAACCCTAGCCACACCATAGGGGACCAGAGTGCATTCAAAAAAGAAGCCATCCAGTCCGGCCCCTGAAAGGCCAAGCTGTCCGTCCGCACACGCTCGATGAAAAAGCGACCGATAGAGTACCAAATGAAGTAGAATGCAAACATTTCGCCCGCACGTACAAATTTCATGCGGCGAATCACAAGCAACAAAATCACGCCTACGATACTCCACAGCGATTCGTACAGGAACGTAGGGTGGTGGAATACTCCGTTAACGTTCATCTGATTCACAATGAAATCCGGCAAATGCAGTTGATTCCGCAAAAAGGTTTCTTCTGTCGGTCCACCATAGGCTTCCTGATTGACAAAGTTACCCCAGCGTCCAATCGCTTGGCCAATCAGTAGCCCCGGCGCACAAATATCAGCGATACGCCAGAAGTTATACCCTTTATAGCGAAAATAAATGACAGCACATATAATCGCGCCAATCAACGCGCCGTAGATCGCAATACCGCCATTCCAAATTTTGAAAACATCCCATAGATTATCTTTATAGTCTTCCCACTTGAAGGCCACATAATAAATACGCGCTCCAATAATAGCCGATGGTACCCCCAACAACAGCATATCCATAAAAAAATCTTGCGGAATACCAAATTTTTTTCCTTCACGGATGGCGAGATATAAACCCACAAGCGCCGCCAGCCCCAAAATTAGCCCATACCAGTGGACCTTAATTGCCCCGATTGAAAAAGCAATCGGATTCAGCAATAATGTTGCCGTTGACATATGTTTCTCTCACTCCTTCTTCTTCCTTGCAAGCAACTGAACCTTAATCCATATCTTCCATATCTTCGGAGATCGTAGCCGTCAGCTTGTTCGTAAATTGCAGAGCTGCATTAACGCCCATTTGCTTCAAACGATAGTTCATCGCGGCCACCTCGATAATAACAGCCAAATTTCGGCCCGGACGAACCGGAATCGTAACAAGTGGAACCTCCGTATCAATAATACGTGTCGTTTCTTCATCTAGGCCAAGACGGTCATACTGTTTGTCCTGCTGCCATGCCTCCAGACGGACAACCAATGTAATCCGCTTGTTATTACGAACAGCACCAGCACCAAACAGCGTCATCACATTAATAATGCCCACGCCTCGAATTTCCAGCAGGTGACGAATCAACTCAGGTGCAGTACCATGCAGCTGAAAGCCAGACGTCTGCCGAATTTCCACCGCATCATCCGCTACCAAACGGTGTCCACGCTTAACCAGTTCCAACGCAGTTTCACTTTTACCAATTCCGCTACTGCCTGTGATGAGCATACCTACGCCATAGACATCACATAGCACACCATGAATAGTCGCCGTAGGAGCCAGCTTTCTTTCGAGAAAGCCCGTAATACGGCTTGATAAAATCGTCGTCGCCATATTGGTCCGCAGTACAGGAACGTCTCGCTCGGCGCTCGCCTTCACTAATTCAGCGGGTACCTCCAGACCACGAGTAACAATAATACATGGAGTCAGCTCTGTACACAGGCGCTCCATCCGATCCTTTCTCTCCTCAGGAGGCAGCATACCCAGAAAAGCCAACTCAGACCTTCCCAAAAGCTGCACCCGCTCCTGTGCATGGTATTCAAAATACCCGGCCATCTCCAAACCCGGACGATTCAAATCGTCAACTGTGATCAGTCTGCGCAGACCCTTTTCACCGGAAATAACCTCCATTTGAAACTGCTGTACAAGCTCGGATACCTTTACCTGTTTAGCCATCGTATTCTCCCCTTCATCTGCAAAACCGGATTCTATACGTTATTTGATTTATGTAGCTTTACCCTATCAACCATACAGCCCAACGCTAGTCTATTCTGCACCAGCCCAAGCCTCACTGTATTTAATCATATGATTTCAGGCTATCTCTGTTCCGACAGTTGGATTGATCACATTTATGACCCAGCTACAAAGCTTGCCTGAACCCAGACCTGTACCATTGTACCCATCGTATCGGAATTTTCCAATGAATGCAATGCCGAAGCTGCAGCTGTAGGACATATACAAAAAAAGCCGCCATCTCCCGATTGGGAAAACGGCGACTCCTTCAACAGGCTGGTCTTATTCACCAACCAAAATGCTCAATTCCGATCCTTTATCGAAAATATGAACCTTGTTCATATCGACAGCCAACTTCGCTTTGACACCATCACGAGTATTGGAACGTCCATCTACACGGGCAATAATCGTATCATTTCCGGCACCACTCAGGTACAACAGCATTTCATGACCGAGATTTTCCGTTACATCCACAGTGGATGTAAAGATCGTATTCGGAGAAGCCTCCAGGAATACAGGCTCTTCATGAATATCCTCAGGACGGATGCCCAAGATTACTTCTTTACCGATATAACCCTTCGCTTTTAAAATCTGCCCCTTACCTTCAGGTACGAACAGATCCAGACCTGGTGCAGTGAAATGCAAGGCACCTTCTTTTTCAACCAGCTGACCTGTGATAAAGTTCATCGTCGGAGAGCCGATAAAACCAGCCACGAACAGATTCACTGGACGGTTGTACAGTTCATCCGGTGATGCAGCTTGTTGGATAATACCATCCTTCATAACTACGATCCGATCACCCATTGTCATGGCTTCGACCTGGTCATGCGTTACGTAGATAACGGTTGTTTCCAGGCGCTTAGCCAGCTTCGTGATTTCAGCACGCATCTGACCACGGAGCTTGGCATCCAAGTTGGACAGCGGTTCATCCATCAAGAAGACTTGCGGGTCACGTACAATCGCACGTCCCAAGGCAACACGCTGACGCTGACCACCGGACAGCGCTTTCGGCTTGCGATCCAGCAGATGCTCAATATCAAGAATTTTAGCCGCTTCACGTACACGTTTGTCAATTTCTTCTTTCTTCACCTTACGAAGCTTCAGACCAAAAGCCATGTTTTGGTACACGTTCATATGCGGATATAAGGCATAGGATTGGAAAACCATCGCGATATCGCGATCCTTTGGAGCCACGTCGTTCACAACACGATCTCCAATGTACAACTTACCGTCCGAGATTTCCTCCAGACCAGCGATCATACGGAGTGTAGTAGATTTACCACAGCCGGAAGGACCAACCAATACGAGAAATTCTTTATCTTGAATGTCCAAATTGACATCAACAACCGTAGCTTTTTCTGCACCCGGATATTTCTTGAAAATATGCTCTAAACGTACACCAGCCATAGCTTTTGCCTCCCCAAGATCAAGTTTTGAAATCGAATACATTTTCTACTTGTATCTTACCCTAGTACCCAAAGTATGGCTATTCGCAAACTGCACAAAAATGCTATTTCCTTTTTGTCACTTTGTACAATAGTAGATATAGCTTGACCAAAACTGCGTCATTAAACGTCCGTACATCCAACCCCGTCTCCTGTTTAATTTTGTCCAGACGATAAATCAGCGTATTCCGGTGTACATACAAACGCTTAGCTGTCTCACTTACATTACAGTCCAGTTGAAAAAAGATATCTAATGTAGCCACCGTTTCTGAGTCTTTCAATATGACAGATGACTTCATTAACTGCTCTAAAAATAGTATCCGTTGTTCCTTGGGAATACGGTTTAACAGCCTTTCCAAATGAAGTTCCCATGAAAAGTGAATGTGCTCTGTTACGCGAAAAATTTTCCCAAGGTGGATCGTCTCCCATAGCATATTCAGCTCCTTGGGAAGATTCCGTGAAGGTATAAACGGCTTGGATACCGCCAAATGGAATACACCCACCCACTCATTCGCGATAAGCTCGTATAAGCCCAGACTAAAAGCCGTAAGGACCTCCTCCAGCGATTCCATAAAATCTGCATCCTTGGTTTCTGTGTCTTTATCCCGTTCGTCGTCAGCTCCCAACAGAAGCTCTTTTTTAGCCATAATCAACCAAGATTGCTTATCAAGTGGAACAAGCAGCACCTCTCCGCCAAAATAACTGGCTAACAGTCGATGCAACTGCGGGAAAGCAATCCCCCCCTCCTGTGTTCCCTCACCATGGAGTAAAATCGGAACCATGCAGGCCGAGAGCGAATCATGAAGCTGCAATTCGTCAGGAGCCTCCTCTTCATTGTGCAGATTAGCAGCCTGCTGTATGAGCCATTGTCCAAAACGATTCATTCGCTCTTCTTCGCTATAAATCGGATTTATCGCCAATTGTGTCCCATTCTGCCAAACCTGCTCCATGTTCCCCAACAGCGCCTCTACCAACTGTCGTTCCCGGTCGGTCAAGTGTCTGGCCTCTACCATAAAGGCAGCCAGTTCACCTACCGATGCACGAAACGGGAAGTATAACTTGCTATCACGTATAAACGATCTATCCGGCATAACTGAATCTGCTGTCTGACCTTCCGCCATCATTTCTGCACACCAGGGCACTATGGTAAAAGGCGCTTGAATAATATTCTGAAGCTGTTGCTGAATCCATTCCGTATTCAGAGTCACGCGATCACCACTTCACTTTTTTTGATATGCACAAAGCGAACATAATGAAATCATTATAACCTGTCGATACCGTAAAATAAAAAAGTGATTAAAAACATAACCTAAACAACACAAAAAAAGCCATCAACCTATAGTTGATGACTTTCGATGAGCCATGAAGGACTCGAACCTTCGACACCCTGATTAAAAGTCAGGTGCTCTACCAACTGAGCTAATGGCTCATAAAAACTGGTGGAGGATGATGGATTCGAACCACCGAACCCGTAAGGGAGCAGATTTACAGTCTGATGCGTTTGGCCACTTCGCTAATCCTCCATATAAAGGTGGCTCGGGACGGAATCGAACCGCCGACACGAGGATTTTCAGTCCTCTGCTCTACCGACTGAGCTACCGAGCCATATCCATTAACAAAAATAAAGTGCGGAGGGATTCCCCTTCCCACTTTAATACGGTTAAACTATAAAATTTGA
>NZ_ASSB01000404.1:0-3461 GCF_000520755.1 Paenibacillus sp. 1-18 | reverse complement strand
CGATAGGTCAACTGCTCTCCTTCAAAGAACAACGCTGCCTGCTCCGGTGTCTGGGCTGTTTGCGCTTCAAACAAGCCATGGATCGTTTGCGCGCTTGGATACTCGGCGGCTGTATCTCCCCATACGCCGAGAATTTGCTCGCGCTCCTGCTCGCTTAACATATCCAGCTCTTGCACCCGAACGTCCGGCTTCGCAGTCACTTGCTCCAGCAGCTGCACCAAATGACCTCGAATTTGCTCTACACTTTCACGTTCAAATGCCAGTGCATTATAACCAAAGCTCATATGAATGGTGTCTCCCGGCAGCACCACTAGGTTAAAGTCATAGTTAGTCTGTTCGACAGACTCAGCTCCTGTGATGCTGAAGCTGGACTCATCACCGTTACCTAATTGCTCAATTTGTTCCTCAACCGGATAGTTCTCAAAAATAAGAATATGATTAATCAAATCCTGCTTAAGCTCCGACAACCCCTGAATTTCATACAACGGATACGTATCATAGGCATGGGAAGCAATCGACTGCTCCTGGGTATGCTTCATTATGTCTGAGAATAAGCTATCCACATGACTGCTGATGCGTACAGGAATCGTATTGATAAACAGACCAATGATGTGCTCCACATTTGGAATTTCTGCCGGACGTCCAGATACGACGCTGCCGAACACTACATCATCCGTGCCATTATATTTTTGCAGCAAAATGCCCCAGACGGTCTGCATCAGCGTATTGATGGTTACCTGATAACGTTTGGCCACTCGCTGAATACCAGCCGTTAGCTCCGCACCCAGGTCAAAGTCCAGACGCTCCGCCTGATACCCTGTTTTGCCCTGGATTTTAGCCTGTGGCAAGCGGGACTGTTCCTCATACCCTTCCAGAACCTTGCTCCAGTAACTTGATGCAGCCTGACGATCCTGCTGCTCCAGCCATTCGATGTATTGACTGTACGGCGTTACAGGTGCCAGCTCGGGCTGCTTATGGGCCAGTATCGCAAAATAACTCGCAAATACTTCGTTTGTCACCAGCGACAAGCACCAGCCGTCCATCACGATATGATGGAAGCTCCATACAAAACGGTACGAATCCTCACCTGTGCGCAAAACAGCGACACGCATCAAAGCATCCTTCGCCAGATCAAAGCCCCTCTGCTTGTCTTTACGCGTATATTCGAGGATATACTCGTTTTGCTTCTCTTGCCCTATATCCCGCAGATCCTCTACATATAGTTCACTGCGCTTACTGCGGTACACGACCTGCAGCGGTTCATCCTTCCAGCCACTGTAGAAGTTCGTGCGCAGTGCCGTATGCCGCTGCACCAATACATCCAGGCTTGCTGCAAACGCAGCGATATTAAAATGTCCTCGTAGATCAAAGGATGCCTGCTCAAAATAAGCTCCCGATTGCGAATCCATCAGATTGTAAAAAAGCATACCCTTCTGCATAGGCGTCAGTGCATATACATTTTCCAGCTCACCTAAACGTGCAGCCTGCTCTGCAATTTGTTCCAGCTCTCCAGTCGTCAGACCTTTGAAGGACACATCACTCGGAGTCAGTTCCGGCTGTTCCTGAGCGACACAATGCGTAATCACCTCTTGTAATGCGGATTGCAGCAGCCCCGCCACACGTTCCAGCGTTTCTTTGCGATACTGCTTACGGCTGTAAGCGATCGTCAATCGCAGCGTGCCTTCCGAGATCATCGCGTTCAAATCCAGCGTGTACAGTAACGGTGAATGTGCATCATCTGTCTCCCCTGCACTGTAGGACGACAACGTAATTCCGCTATTTTGCAGATCCTGATCGATCTGACCCAAATAGTTGAAGCTGATTTCCGGTTCTCCTGCAATCGCACGCGCCTCGTCCGATGCGGACGCATGGGACAAGTAACGCCAGGTTCCATACGTCAGCCCTTTATGCGGGATCCGGCGCAGGCCTTCCTTCGTGTCTTTAATCCGCTCTGCCAGCGTCAGATTGGCACCCGTGTCCAGCAGCACCGGATACAAGCTCGTAAACCAGCCTACTGTACGTGTAATATCCACCTCAGGTAGGATCGCTTCCCGACCATGTCCCTCCAGATTCACCAGCACATGTCCTGCGCCTGTCCAGTTGTGCATCGCCAATCCTAACGCGGTCAGCAGCAAATCATTGACCTCGGTGTTGTAGGCACGATGTGCCTGCTTCAACAGCTGCTGGGTTTCTGCTTCCGTCCATTCCACCGTCAGCACTTCGCTGTCTGCATTCAAAGAGCCCTCATAGGCAAAATCCTTAGGCAGCGATGCAGCAGCAGCTTTAGCCTGCTCCAGCTGCTGCCAGTAGACTTCATCCGATGCAGCCTCAGGACGGTTGGCGTAAGACGATAACTCCCGTGCCCAGGTTCGGAAAGAATCCGTTTTATATGGCAATCGTACAGGCTCACCCTTCATCGCCTGCTCGTAGCCTGTCGAGAAATCTTCAAACAGTATCCGCCACGACACCCCGTCCATTACCAAATGGTGAATGGCTATGAGCAGATGATCGCCCTCTGCTGTGTGGAACAATCCCAGCTTCACGAGAGGTCCTTCGGACAGGTCAATACTGCTTTGAATTTTAGTTGCCTTCGCTTCCAGCGCTTCCGCATAGGTTGCCTGTTCACGGTAATCCACCGTTTCCAGCGTATACAACGCGCCTTCATCTGCACTGCGTGTCCAAGCCGTGGTTCCGGATGATGCCTGACGGAAAACCGTACGAAGCGCATCATGATGCTTCACGATATGATTCATTACCAGGCGAACCGCCGACTCATCAAAGCCCTCTGCGCTATAGAGCATGACCGCCTGATTAAAGTGCTGCGGACGCTCGCGCTCCTGTGCAAAGAACCAGTGCTGGATCGGAAGCAAAGCGGTTTCCCCGCTCACTTCTCCCTGATCTGCAATACGGCTCACCTCTTGCATATACGGTGCCAGTGTTGCGACTGTTGGATACAGGAACAAATCCTTCATGTCCAGCTTGTAGCCAGCCTGGAATGCACGGGATGCGATTTGGATTGCCTTGATGGAATCGCCGCCCAGATCAAAGAAATTGTCCAAAATACCGACGGTTTGCACGCCCAGCACTGACTGCCAGACCCCAACGAGTGCCCGTTCCGGCGCGGTGCGCGGCTCTGCATAATCGGCTCCGCTTTGCAGGCTGCCTTCCGGTGCCGGCAGGGCCTTGCGGTCAATTTTTCCATTTGGACTCAGCGGCATCTGTTCCAGCTGTACAAAGTACGATGGCACCATGTAGCTTGGCAGCTCCCGGCCCAGCTCACTTCTCAGTTCATTTCTCAGTTCACCGGCTCCAAGCTCTTGCCCGGCAACGTAGTACGCCACCATTTGTTTTTGGCCTGTTTCATCCGCACGGGCCATGACGACGGCTTCTCGTACCGGCTCTACTTTCAGCAGCTGCGATTCGACCTCGCCCAGCTCGATCCGGTAGCCCCGGATTTTCAC
>NZ_ASSB01000403.1:0-619 GCF_000520755.1 Paenibacillus sp. 1-18 | reverse complement strand
CCGGTGATTCGGCATAGGGCGTCCGATGGAAATCAGCTGTCCTGCTCTTTCGTCTTCGGATACCGACCAGGCTGACGTCGCTACCGAGTTTTCGGTTGGACCGTAAGCATTGTAGTATGCTACCTGATCCTTCCACTTGTAGATCAGCTCTGTTGAAGTGGCTGAACCCGCAGTGACGAGAATACGCAGGTGTGGCATCCGTTCCGGCTCCAGGTATACCGCATAAGTCGGTGGTAACGTCGCCACCGTAATTTGATGTGCTGTCATGTAACGCTCGAATCTCTCATAGTCCAAGATCGTCTCTGACGTTGGCACGTACAACGTGGCTCCGCAGAACAGCGCCTGGAAGATTTCCCAGCAAGCTGCATCAAACGAATAGCTGGCGAACAGCAACGCATGATCTGACGTACTGATCTGGAACTCCTGATCAAAATACGTTTTGAGATTGCATAGCCCGCGATGCTCCAGCATAACGCCCTTCGGCTGCCCGGTCGTACCCGACGTATAAATGACATACGCCAGATCGTTTGGACCGGACAACGGCTCCAGGTTGGAACCATCCTCGTGGTACACGTTCTGCTCCCCATTCAGCACCAGCACATTGCCGTCGAAAGCTGCA
>NZ_ASSB01000402.1:0-5699 GCF_000520755.1 Paenibacillus sp. 1-18 | reverse complement strand
GAAGGAACCCGTCGCCTGAGCTTGTTTGATCCAGCGGTCTAAAGCGGAGGCTGTGAGGCCGTATTCCTCCACAAGGTTTGCTCTGGATTTCCCATTTTCATAGAGCTGCACCATTTGCTTTTTAAATTCTGAGGTGAAGGTACGTCGTTGTTGTTTTGACATTGTAGAGATCCGCTCCTTAGAATGTTAGGTTTATTCTACAAGCCCTTATTTTTTCTGTCCAACTTAGTGTAGCCGATCCAGTGAACGATGGAGTTTGGTGGCAACCCCTCAAAAATTAGTAAATCACTTTGAAAAAGAAATGGAAATACCAGGGTTTAATATTAAACATCTAATTATAACGAAAACAATGGACCACGATGATATTGAAAAAATATTAAAATATTTAGAGGCCAATGATGAATTAATAGAAGCAAGCAGAGCGTTGGAATGTTGATTTGGAGAGAGCAGAGGAACCGCATAGCATCATATTCAAGCTGCTTCTCATTCGGAATCTTGGCCTGCGAGTTGGATATTGAAGAGGAAGTTTAGCTATTTGAGCACATTATTAGGAGGGAGAAACATGATAGATCCTCAAGAAATTTTACCAATTATCAGAAGATTTGAAGAGAATAAATTAACTTATACACTTGGTGGAAGTGGATTGTTATATTTTTGAACTTAACAGATGTAGTGAATGATTGGGATATCATGGTTGAATGTCCAAAAGACATATTGCTTAAAGCTATAGATGGATATGATTGGATAGAATTGAATAGTGGAGATTACCCTTTTGCAAGTAAATACAGAATACAAATTACTTCATTAAAAATAGATATAATGGGGGGATTTGCTTTTTACACTGAAGGAGAAGTAGTTCAACTGCCTACATTGTGCATTCCACATAGAGAATGGGATGGAATAAAGATATCAAGTCCTGAAATCTGGTATGTAGCCTATTATTTAATGAGCAGAGAAGAGAAATCGAATTTAATTTTAGGTTACTTACAAACACATAAAGAAATTGTAGATAAAGATTTGATAAGAGATTTATTGAAGCATAATGGTTTGAATTATAAAATTAGGGAAGAACTTGGTAAGTTAATTCGATGACAGCGCCAACAACATTTAACATAATACTCAAGCTAAAATTGCATTGGAGCCAAGGTCTGCGGGATGAATTACGAAGGGGGAATTTCAGTAGACAGCCTATGGGAGATGAAATACAAGAACGTTATAGGAAAGTGATGCAAACTATAAAAAGAGGGTGTTAAAGCTGTTTGGTTTATTTAAGAAAAAAACAATATTTGAAGATCAACTAAACCAGCTTTCTGAAGTGGGCATCTTCATGAGAGCAGAGTTAAAGAAAGAGTTACTTTTAGAAGAAATTTCAAGAAGTGAATATGAAGAAGATCCCTACAACTTGCTACTACTTACTTTAGGTGGAGAAGTTGAAGTGAATGGTGAATTTATAAATGTATCTGATGAAATTTGGTATTTGGATGCTGAATGTATTGAGGACCATGGAGACTATGCAAGAGTAATAATGCGATTAGAAAGTATGACAAAACTTAATTTAAACAAGATAACGGATTACGTAGATATTCAGAATAATACTGCATGGGTCTCTTTTGAGTATAAGAATGAACTTATAAGATGGGAAATGAAAGTATATGATGATTGGTTGGATATGGAGATATTCAAGAAATTTAATGAGTTAATAAAGACTAAGCAATCCATGAAATTGTATATTTCAATTTTAGATCAAGGCTGCCTAGTGGGCTATTTTAATAAAAAACAAGTAATCGAATTAAATAAATTAACAAAATATAAATTTGAAGAGTATTAGTGAAATATGACTATAAAGGAGCCAAAACAATGAGTGAATTGACTTCAGGAAGCTTATCACTATTGAAATATAAAGAGGCAATTCTTGAGCATGATCCTATATACGCGGAGAATTTAAATGACAAATGGTTTGTTTTTGTAACCAAAGATACAGAAGAAAGTGAAGAAATTCCGGAAAGTCTATTTCAAATTTCAGAAAAAATCCCAGTGTTATATTTTTATAATTTTGAAGATCACTGTTGGGGATACCGTGTGCTTTACAATTCACAGGAGATAGCAAGTCTTCATATATCATATGTGTTATTAGATACTTCAATTATTAAGCTTGCAGAAGAAAGATATCCAGAGGAAGATCACATTGAATTTTTATATGTCGATCCTAGAGGGGACAAAATCAGGATTGAATTAATTGAAGAAGTTCTGAGATCTAATGAATACAATGAAAAAATAGCAAAACAGTTTACAAATTGCAATCTAAAAACATTTAGATTTTTTGAACTGGATAATGAACAAATAAAACAATTAGACGGTATTTTGAATAATAATTACTATACACAATTAGAATCTGAGCATCAGTTAGTAGAAGAGTTTAAAGATTTATTAAACATTGAGGAGATGAGTTGGATACGAGCGATAGAATGAATGAAAATTAGAAGCTAATAGATAGTGAAGGCTCGTAGATACAAGAACGTTAGGTGAAATGAGGAATGTTAGGAGACTTGCATGAATTACGATGAAGTAATGAATGAAGTATTCTTTAATGATGGAAGTCTAAGGGATATTTATGTATTGAATACAGATATTCAAGTATGGGCTTTAATTTTTGATTATCTGGAGAATGTTGGGATTAATTATCGAGTGACTATAGATGGACTAATAACAAGAATTAGGGATATTGCTGAATTGTTAAAAATTAAAAAAGAAGCAAGTATTGGGATAACTATTGAATATAGTGAAATTGATATCTGTGAGCATTTTTATGAAGGAAGCGTTATTGAATTTGATATTTCACCAATACAGATAGACTCAGAGAAAAAAGTAGATTTACTCATGAACTTCCTAAAAAACCTAAGTCGAAAACTAAACAAAACGATAATTATTACCCCAGAAATGACTATGGAAGAGGTGCTAGTTCGAGTAGATCTGAAATACGGCAAAATAAGAAGAAGGTTTGGGACAAGAACCTAGTGATGTTTCAGAAGTTCTTAATAATTTGTTGTCTAGAGGATTAAACGAAACGGAAGCTCAAAAACAATATGAAGCAGAAGCAACCTTTTCTAAAGAATTCAGTGATGAATCCTGATTAGTATATGCACCTAATATGAAGATTTCTTTTGGTATAGTACAGAGATTTTAAAAGTAGGATGTATTTAAAAAACATAGTGGGAGGTTATATGGGAACGGATATTTGGTTTTTTGTAGAGAAAAGACACTTTAGAGATGAATATGAACAAATTGATGGTACATGGAGAAAAATTAAAAAGAGTAAGGCAGAATTAAATGATACTGCTACTTGGGTAAGTGCTGATAAGTGGAATGTTAACCCTGATTACTATCTGTATCCTGAAGACAAGACTGCTAAATTGAAACCAAGTGATCCTTATGAATTTTATAGTGGGGATAGAAACTATGATTTATTTAGTATTCTATCGAATACTAGGAACGATCATAATCTAAAGTTTATATCTTTGCCAAGAGGTCTTCCTGTGGATATTTCCCCTGAATTGAATGAAATTGCATCCGATAATAAAAATGATTTTTATGACCACAGTTGGCTATTATTGAAGGATTTGATTAATTTTAAATGGGATGAAAATTATTATTGTGATCAATTTATGGAATATAGAAATATTATGGATACATGTTCGGGGTTTATCAATGAAACAATTCCAAAATTATCGAAATTAGGGGATGCCGAAGATGTAAGAGTGATTTTCTGGTTTGGTTAGTACAGAACATTCATTTTATTTAGCTGGTTAATTGCGGATATTAGAATGCTAGACTCAAAAAAGATGTGGACTTCTTATATCATAATATTTGATCTGCGGCTCCTTATGGAGCTAAGTCTCCAAGATTGGATTTCGGCGAGGGATTTTCAGCAGACAACCCTTTGGGTTCGTGTGAATACAGAGACGGTAGGTAAAACATGTAGAAAGCTCGGGGTGAGAATTTGGATAAGCTAGAGAATATAAGATTAGAAGAGAAGATGTATCATGAATTCTGTTATGATAATTACAATTTGTTTGAGTCCGGTTCTTGGTTACATAGACCGGTACAAACGGTATTGGACCTTCTAGCTGAATATAAAGATTACGCTAATCTATCGGTGCTTGATTTAGGAGCTGGAATTGGTAGAAATAGTATTCCTATAGCTGAATCCATGAAGATTAGAAAAGGAAAAATAGTTTGCGTGGATTTATTAAAGTCTGCTATTGATAAATTGGAGGATTATAGTAGGGAGTATGGTGTCGAACAATTTATTGAAACAAAATTATCTGATATTGAAAACTTCAATATTAAACAAGATGAGTATGACATTATAATAGCTGTATCTGCTTTGGAGCATGTAAGATCGGAAAGGGAAATGGAATTAAAGATTGAGGAGATGACTATCGGAACAAAAATAAATGGAACCAACTGCATTGTTGTTGGAACGAATATAAAAGAGACGAGAATGAAGGATGCACAACAATTAGAGCCAATGTTTGAAGTAAATATCTCGACTGAAAGTATGATGGAATTATTAAAGCATCAGTACATTGGATGGGAAGTTAAAAAACGATTAGTAAAGCAACTGGAATATGAAATTGAAAGAAATAAACAACTCGTGAAATTATCAATGGATTGTATAACCTTTGTTGCTAAGAAATTAGTGTAAGTCAGTACGATGAAGTCTGTAAGGTGTCATCTAATATAAATTTAACACATCAGGCTAACGACCTTAGTCTGATAGAGGAATTTCAGGGAATGGATTTAGCCAGAAACATCCGACTAGCGGCAGACCTCGCGAACACAGAAACATTATAGCAAATCAGTGCGAATCATTGTAGTCCCAATACAATCAATGGAAAGTCAACATGCACTCTAAAAGAGAATTCCACGTTTAGTCTGTCTATAGAATGTAAAGACATTATCCTTCGAGAATATCTTTTAGAAGATTTAGATGAAATACATGAACTCACAAGGCAATCGGAGATTTATGAATTTTTACCAGGCCGGAATGTTAAGAAGTAAGACTCACTGGTTGAAAAATTATGAGATACCTGAAAATAATCAATTTTTAAGACGTGTCGAAGAGGGAGTGAGAGTTGAGGATCTTAGATTGAAGCTAGGAATTGTGCTTAAAGAATCGGGAGAATTCATAAAAAAGATTTTTAGCAGACTGCCCCTTTGGGGTTTATGAATACAAATATGTTATTTTAACTAACTTAAATTTGAAAAGAGGAGTCTGAAACCATGAATGAAAAGTCGCGATTACTAGAGGAGTTCAAGGAATGGATATGTTTTGTTTCTGAGATTCGTGAAATGGATTGGCAAATAAAGATTGCTGAAGGTAAATGGTCAGTTCACGATATCGTAAGTCATATATTGCTGTGGGATAAATATTTTTTTGAAGCAGCCATAAATCCGATATTAAACAATATGCCTTTGACATTAACACAGCTTGATTTTGAAAAATTTAATCAGGATGCTGTTGAATTTGGAAAAACAAAAACGAAGGAAGAATTAATTGAAATGACTATTCAGTACCGTAACATGATATTGCAGAGTATAGAGAGTTTGGAAGATGATAAGCTTACTAAAGAATATGCTGACGAGGAGTTTACTGTAATATCATATCTCTTTAGCCCCTTAGTGAACTTGGACACTAA
>NZ_ASSB01000401.1:0-4288 GCF_000520755.1 Paenibacillus sp. 1-18 | reverse complement strand
GTCCAAACTGACGGACGAGGAGCGGAGCTTGCTTTCCGGTGTACCGGGAACGATTGTAAACGGAAAGCTGGCGGTGAACTATTTGATATCACCATACGCACAATATTGGGCCAGTGATTCCGTGCCGTTTTACGATGGCGAGATTATAGAGCAGGACATAGAGGAACCGGAGGACTTGTTGAAGGCTACGCGGAAGGCTCTTGCCGAACAGGAAAATGTAACGCTGGAGGTAACTGTATCAACGGCAGACTTGTTTAAAATTGATAACTCGGAACCAGAGCCACATTTGGGTGATGCTGTAATGTGTATTGACCCAGCAATGAATATGAACAAACTCAAAGCCAGGATTACAGAACTTACAGAGTATCCATATAGCCGTGACAAACACAGCGAACCTACCATATCCAATGTCAATTTACGTGACTATGCGGACATTATCAGTGACCTGGAACGGAATAAGAATATTATCAATAATTTGTTTTCCAATGGTAAGATCCGGACGGAGGTTTTTGAGTCTTTTGCCAAGCAGGCTGTGATAGATATTGATAATTCAAAAACGGAAATCAAGTACGATCAGCGCGGCATTGTCTTGCAAGATCAGACCAATGCACTGAATCAGGTTATCATGACTTCAAACGGTGTTGTTCTGACAACAGATGGGGGCAAAACGGCAAGAACGGCTATTACAGCGCGCGGGGTGGTAGCTGAGCAGATTGTCGGGCAACTTGGCAACTTTGTATCCTTAGTAATTGGTAGCGGTAATAATGTTACCAAAATCAATACCAACGGAATTAGTGCCGGAAACGACGATTATACTATTGCGCCGTTCAGGGTAGACATGCAGGGCAATGTAGTAGCTAGATCAATTAAGCTCACAGGCCAAATTGATAACTCAGAAATGAATGCTTCAGATATTAAGGCCAGTACAATTAATGCAAGTACAATACGTGGTAGTAAACTGATCGGTAATGAAATAGAAGGCGGTATTATTACAGGTGCCTTGTTCAGAACAGCAAAAGATGGGCGCCGCATTGAAATAAACTCTACCGGATTAACGGCCTATAACTCTCGTGGAGGAGAAGCTATTTCTTTAGGTCAATCAGGAGACGGTGGAGCTTTGCTGTTTATGGACAACGGAAGTCCAAGAGGATCGGTTTTTGGAGATTCGGATGGTTTTCATTTGGGGAATATGGCGGGAGTATATATTCAATCTACCGATGATATGGTTTATTTCAGAGGGGAGATTGATTTTAGTAGCGCTACTGTAAATGGCCTTAGATTGCCGTTAAACAGTGTAACCGATCTTTCGAATAAATTATCAGAAATTGAATCAAGAATTTCGGGAATTTATGGTCAGTTGTTTACCGACATGATTACGAATGCATCATTCGATCCTTCGAGTAGGAACTTGAAATTGTATAGTGCAGCACGTACTGTCGCTACCGTCAACATCCCGACGGGAGGAAGCAGTTCGAGCGAATAAGATGATAAATATTTACTATTGTCTCTGTCTAGTGGTAATATTAGGACAAATATACTATTTCGGAGGTTGTAGTAATGAAAAAATGGTCCTATTTGCTTGGAGGCGTGCTTATTGGCGCTGTTATCACAACAACAGGTAGCGCTTTTGCAGATCAAATAAAATCATTGGTTGGACAAACGGTTGCGGGAGAGTACACGGTGAAGGTTAATGGCAGCTCTTTGGCTGAGAACGCTATTATCGTAGATGGAAAAGCGCATGTTCCTCTTCGCGCCGTATCCGACTCATTAGGGGCTGGTCTAAAGGTGGACGGAAAAACTATTCAGATTACTACAGATTCAAAGTCCTCTTCTGAAACAAGTGTTGAGGCAACTGTAACTTCTTCGAACAATAAGAATGATAATTGGTACGCTCAAAAATTAAGCGAGAGAAAAAAAGAGCTTGAAGAAAATATAGTCGCTAATCAAAAAGGGATTGAAGACCAGCTTAAAGAACTTGAAATTGCTCAAAAAGGCCGTGAAAAGGTAACCAATGATGCTAAAATATTAGCTATTACTGATAAAAATATACAAGCAACCAAAGATCAAATCGCTCAACTTGAGGGGATTATAGAGAAATCAAAAAAAGAGATTGAAGAGATTGACAAAACCCTTTCTGGCAAACAATAAAATAGAAAGGGTGATTAATCATGATGCTATATGAATTCTTTAGATACTTTGGTGGAGCGGCAGCGTTTTTCGGTTCGCTTGGAGGCTTTTTTCTTTGGAGACAAGAAGATGAACTTATACTTGGTGTGATCGAACGGTAATCCTCTAAGAAATATTCACGTATTGAATTATCATAAAGAAAAACGCGATGATTCCCAATACAGAGGATGTATACAGAAATATGTCTCTCAACAAACTACCATTCCCTTTCATTGTAAGTTTATATACTTGATTCGACATTAATTTTGAATTAACCTCTAAATCCGCAGTGTTATAGCAATAGAACCAATTTAAGATACAAGTATGGAAGCCTCTGATAACTCAGGGGCTTATTTCGCGTTCTAAGGAGGTGATTATAAAGGTGGCAAAAATAAAATCTACATTGGATATACAACTGGATCTAACAAGGCCAGTTGAAGAATTGACTGAGGTCATTTCTGCTGTTATTGCTTCACAACCAGTACGCCGGAAAGACATACTTATGGGTTTGGATATGGCTGTAGGAAATGCTTTAGCAGAGATACAGTCTCAAGAAGAGAAGGGACAGAAAGTAAACGATGATAGCTCAGGAAAAGTTTCCTGAACAGAGAGACGGGGGAAGAAGGTTGGATAAGTGGGAGGTTTTTAAGTTCGGTACTGCTTTAGGAAGCAGCGCTATAACGTATTTTTACGGTGGATGGTCGGGAGTGTTGGGGGTTTTGCTTGCACTGGTCATTATTGATTATGTGACAGGGCTGTTCGCAGCTGGTGCAGAAGGTAAGAAGGGAACCGGACCGGGTTTGAAAAGCAAGATCGGTCTGATCGGCATTGCTCGAAAGGTATTTATTTTTGCAATGGTTGCTGTATCCCATCTGATTGATGGAGTCTTAGGCGATTCGCACCTCTTTCGGGATGCGGTCGCCTATTTTTATATGGCAAATGAGCTGCTTTCGATTCTTGAGAATGGAGGCAGGCTTGGAGCGCCAATACCACCAGTGATCCGGCAAGCGGTTGAGGTTCTGAAAAGTAAAAGCGGAAGTCAGGAAGGGGATAAGGAAGATGCAAGCAAGGAAAAAAGGTAATGCTCAAGGAATTGACGTATCCCGTTATCAAGAGAAGATTGACTGGAAGGCAGTGAAAGATGATGGTATATCGTTTGCTTTCATCAAGGCCAGTCAGGGGAAATCATACCGGGACAAAACGTTCATAGGTAACGCTCAGGCTGCGCGAGCTGTCGGCGTCCTGGTAGGAGCCTATCACTATGTAGACGACTCTGCCATAACGCCAGAAGATGCCCGAAAGGAAGCTGCAAACTTTGTGAGCGCCATTGATTCAGCCGGAGGCATTGGAGCTTTAGATCTACCGCCTGTAATGGATTATGAGTCCAATAAGTCTGGCTTATCAAAAGCAGCGGTTACAGCGGTCGCCAAAGCGTTTCTGGTGGAAGTCGAACGCCTTACCGGAGTGCGACCTATCGTGTACACATATCCGTCATTTATCGGCAATTTTACTGGTTTGTCAGATTATCCGTTATGGATTGCCCGATACAGCGCTACACAAGTTCCGTCCGGCGCGTCCGGATGGTCACACTGGGACTTTTGGCAGTATAGCGATGGTTCCGCTGGCGGCACATTGCCGTCCGGCACGCGTAAGGTGGCTGGTATCGCCGGACCTGTCGACCTGAATGAATTTGACGGTACGGTAAATGATCTTCGGACGCGGTTTAGCAAGAAGCCTTCCGTACCTAAAGAAGAACCTGCGACTGTTGCGGATGGATCATTCCAGATTAACGGAGAGAATGTGGGTAAAGCACTGCTGTTTGATGGAAAGACTCACGTTCCATTGCGCGTGCTGGCGAATGCTCTTGGTATCCCTTTACGTTGGGATAATGCTAAAAAGGTCGCATACCTGAATAATCGCAAATTGCAATCAGTTAAATTGGTTGATGGAATTGCTTATGTACAATTGCGGCCCATTGCGGAATCTTACGGGGCTGAGATTTCATGGGATGCTAAAAATAAAATTGCTGGTCTTAAAATGAAAGGAGATAAGTAATCATGCAAACAATTATCGAAACCGTACAACCATATGTAAATACCATCGTCACAGCCGCTGCGGGTGT
>NZ_ASSB01000400.1:0-16249 GCF_000520755.1 Paenibacillus sp. 1-18 | reverse complement strand
TTTTTCTACCATTTTGTGGTTATTCAACAGGCGTGACATCAAAGGTGTTTTTACTTTTTGTTCCGGTAGCCATAAATTGTACCGCATCACAAGCCACTCCAGTCCCGGAGGCACTTACATTGCGCATATTCTCAGGAGTACGGAAGCCATAGCCACGCGACTTGTCGTAGGAAAGCAAAGCGCTCACTCCGGTATAGCCTGCTTCGACCGTGCCTCCCCCAAAACCAAACTTGTACTCGCCAGTGGCCGCATATGCCGGGGGAGCTACGCCCAAGCCTGGTCCACCACATAAAAAAGCAGCTAAAAGCATACCCGTCAATCCTTTTTTCCACTTCAATCTTCATTCCTCCTTCAAAAATTAAATTGTACTAAAAGAATATTTCAAATTTATTGTAAGCGCATACATTATTTTACCATATGAATACAGGTTTGTACCCATTTGATTTCTATGCAAAAGAAAAGAAGCACAAAAAAGCCTCGCAGGTATATCTGCGAAGCTTCGTGAATCCAAATCTCATTATTTCATAATTCGATATTCATTCACAACATTAGTCCCCTACCAGAATACCGTCGAAGCTCTCTGGACCTACCCGTATCGTAGCCAGTGCGTTTGAAGAAACAAAAGCGGTATACACCAGCTGTGGCGTTACCGGCGGGTTAAAGTCATCAGCCGAGAACGTGATGACCTGCGGAGCCAATACACTCAAGCTAAAAGTAGACGTTGCCGAATAAACAACAGGGTCAGTTATAAGGGTACCTCTTACAATGGTGATCGTAATTCCGACTAAAGCAAGCGGAAGCTGGAGCGATATGGTTCCTTTAAGCAGAACCCGTGGCGTACCTGTAATTCCTAGTGTGTTTAATCCGATCTGCCCAAACAATTCTGGCGTATTCAAGACAGTAATCGGAATGGCAATAGAGTTGGCTGTCGAAGCGTTTTGGGATGTTCTTCCATCAATAAATGTTCCCATGGTTCCCCCTCCTCTCTCTATCAGATACTCATAGACTATGAAAAAGAATTGTTTTGTGCTTGGACTGAATCACTTGCAAAACACACAACTTCTTATGAATAGGCGAATGTGCAGCCCTTTCTTTAGCTCTATGAATACACTAAAACAACACTGGGAGAGGAGGGGTGTAATGTCTAATAAGTTTAAAGCTATTTTAAAGGGAGCTAATGAAGTACCTCCGGTCAGAACTAATGCGACAGGAACCGCCGAATTTCGTTACCGTCAAGCTAGTCAACAATTAAGCTTCGAGCTGACTGTGCGCAATATCTCACGGGTAACCCGAGCGAATATCCATCTGGGACGCAGAGGTGAAAATGGCCCTATTGTTGCTACACTGTTTGGCCCTTCGAAGTTTGGAATAACCGTTAAAAGAGGTGTCGTTAGCGGTGTGCTACGTGCATGTGATCTCACCGGTCCGCTCAGAGGCAAAACCATTTATGATTTGGTATGCCAAATCAGAGAGGGCAATGCTTACGTCAATGTTTACACCATTCGTCATCCAAACGGAGCCATTCGTGGACAAATCAAACGGGAACAAACCAGACGTTGCAAATAACAAATGGACATGAGTATTAAAAAAGAACTTCCTTACCACTCATATTGAGGCTATGGAAGTTCTTTTTCTTGATACTTAACAAATGTTAAGAAGTTGATAAGCGTTTCTTAAGCCCTGCCCTTTCAGGTTGTTAAGAACTTTATCTTTTAATAGAGGAAGTTCAATAAGATCCAGTTCACTGCCGAAAAAAAATGAAGCTTATGCAGCCTATTAGCCGTTATTATGGTCCACGCCACTTCCTATGCAACAGTTCAACTTACAGATTCCAGCCTTTATGTTATACATAATGCGCCCAATGTGCTGACGGAGTATGGAACACCTGGTATTTATCGCAACCCCCCTAGCCGATCAACAGCGTATAAACAATACCCGGCCCGTGCACGCCGATGGTCAGATCATTTTCAATATCCGATGAACGGCTGGGTCCAGTAATAAAATGAATCCCTGCGGGCAATTGCCCACGCCCGGCTTCGTCAAAACGGCTTAAAATTTCACCGAGTCGCGTTCGCAGACGCTCCACTGGCAGAAGAATGATCAGTACGGTCGGCAGCAAACTGACCGAGCGACCTTTCTTTGGCGAGGATAGCACCGCTACCGAACCGGTGTATGCGGCGGCCTCATCGGCCATGACGATGCCGATATCCGCCTCCGCCGCGCGGGCCTTCCAGTCCTCGACCGGATCGGTGTTCCACACCGATAGACGGACTTCCGGCAGCGCGGCTTCCAGCTGGAGCGCTTCCAGGTCCGGCTCATTCTGCCGGACAATATAGGCCGCTCCCAGCTCCTGCGCCTTGCGCGCGATCCAGTCTGCCGTCTGCTCCCAATCCGGCAGACGCGCGACATGCCCGCCAACATCTGTAAAGTTGGCGGTAAACTCCTGGATGCGCTGCTCCACGCTCCATTCGAAATCATGCCAAAACGCAGGTGCGCCACGAAACGGCTGCACGGGCGGCTCTGTCTGTCGCGGACGTTTAAGCTTCGCTGCAATGCCATCCATAAAGCGTACCTGCTTGACGCGGGATTCTGCTTCCATTTGATGAAGCCACGCTTCATGAGCTGCTTTTGTTTGCGTAGAAGAATTACGCTCTTCACTCATGCTGCGACCCTCCTTTATTTCTATCGGCCAAAATTGCCTCCATTCGGCTGCGAACATCCGCTTGCATAACGCTTCGTTCCTGCTCCAGCTCACGTTCCAGTGTGTTTCATCGCTGGCGGAAGGACTTTTTGGCCAGCGACGGGGCCACACGGTACGTATTCCAGCCCTTTAGCGGACCCAGCTTAAGCGTAATTTCTCCCTTTCGGACGACCGCTTTTTGGGCAATCTGCCCCAGCCTTATCGCTGCTGCGAATCGCTTCGAGCTGGAAACCACTGTCGCGAACCCCTTCATTCCTGCCGTTTCCAGCCGATCTCCTTGTCCTGCCTCCACCTTGCGTCTACGCAAATAAACCAGCATGTCATGCAATGGTATTTTGACCGGACAGGCTTCATAACACGCACCACACAGACTGGACGCACTCGCAATATCATTCCACTCTTCGATGTTGCCGTGCAGAGCAGGTGTAAGTACCGCTCCAATAGGGCCGCTATATGTCCCGCCATACGCGTGTCCACCAATGTGCCGGTAAACCGGACACGCATTAAGGCAAGCCCCGCAGCGAATACAATTCAGCAGCTCTTGAAACTCGGGGTTGCCCAGTTGGAGCGAACGTCCGTTATCCACGATGATGATGTGCATTTCCTCCGGTCCATCAGCATCCTGGCTGCGCCGCGGGCCTGAAATACCGGACATGTACATGGTCAGCTTTTGTCCGGTAGCGGAGCGTGGCAGCAAGGTAGCCATCACTTCCAAATCCGCCCAGGATGGAATAATCCGCTCCATCCCCATCAGTGTAATCTGCGTTTTGGGCAAGGTCGATACCATCCGCGCATTGCCTTCATTTTCAAACAGGACCATGGAGCCTGTCTCCGCGATGGCAAAATTACAGCCTGTCATGCCAATATCTGCCGCCAGAAACTTTTAACGCAGCTTTTTGCGGACAAAACCTGCCAATACCGTCGTATCTGCGGACAGTTCCTCCCCCGCTTCTTTGGACAGCAGCTCGGCAATCTGATAACGGTTTTTATGAATCGCAGGAATAACGATGTGAGATGGGGCTTCCCCGGCCAGTTGAATAATATATTCGCCGAGGTCACTTTCAATCGTCTCAATGTCAGCCGCTTCCAGCGCCTGATTTAAATGCAGCTCCTCCGACACCATCGACTTGGATTTGACGACAGAGCGGGCCTGACTGTGTGCAGCAATATCCAGTGTAATTCGTACCGCGTCGGCGGCTGTATCGGCAAAATGGATATGCACCCCGTTGGCACGGGCATTTTCCACGAATAGATTTAAGTAATAATCCAGATGGGCAATGGTATGCAAACGAATTTGACGGCCCCGTTCACGCCATTCCTCCCAATTTCCGTGCTGCGTTGAAGCCACCTGCTTGCCGTTACGCAGCCGCTCTGTTGTAAAACGAACAGCCTTGCGCAGAAAATCGTCATTCAGGGCCAAGTCCGCGCGTTTACGGACCTTTTGACTCATGGAATGTGAATGTACAGCGGTCATGCGTGCTTCACTCCTTCATACAGCAGCTCAGCCAAATGCATCACCCGAACCGGCTCATCCCGATACCGAAGATTTCCGGCAATGTTCATTAGGCAGGCCATGTCCAGTCCGACCAGGACCTCAGCCTCCGTCTCCCTGATATGATCCACCTTTTCCGTTACCATCGCTCCTGAAATATCCGGCATTTTCACCGCAAAAGTGCCCCCAAAGCCACAGCAGTCCTCGGCAAAAGGGAGCGTCACCAATTGCAAGCCTTTTACGCTGCCAAGCAGCTGCATCGGCTCCTCCTTTACGCCGAGCAAACGCGTGCCATGGCAAGACGGATGGTAGGTTACCGTATGCGGAAAAGACGCGCCCATATCGGTCACGCCAAGCACCTGCACCATAAATTGTGTAAACTCATACGTCTTTTGCTCAAGCCTCCGCGCCGAGTCCAGCCATTCGGGCTCATCCTTGAACAACTCGGGGTAATGGTGAAGCATATATGTGCAGGAACCGGAGGGAGATACGACAAAATCGCTGTCATCAAACGCTCTCAGGATCGTTTTGGCCGCTGCCCTCGTTTCATCCCAATAACCGCTGTTATAGGACGGCTGGCCGCAGCATGTCTGCACCCTCGGAAAATCCAGTTCGACACCATATCTGGCAAGCAAGCGTACCATCGCTTCCCCCACCTTGGGATAAATCGCATCACTCAGACAGGTAATAAATAAAGATACCTTCATACGAAACACCCCTTCCGTCCATGGAATAGCTATTATATAAACTGAGCTTAAAAAGTTACCTGCTGCGCCACTACGCAGTCGGATGGTGCTTCCCATAGCTACCGCTTGTACAGCACCATTCCGCCTACTCCGTTGTCGTGTACATTTTACAAGTTCATCTTAAATAGATAGTAAAGAGGGTAGTAGCGGAGCGGTTTCATTTGAATCTGGAGAAGCGTCAGCTTTCGCCCTTGCAGTGGGATTCTCACCTATACATGTTTTACATCATCAGAGAATCCCGCCGCAACAGCGATCGTAAGATCAAATCAAATGCGGAGCGGCCTTCACCCCGGAAACTACACGCTTTACACAACCGTAACCGGAATCGACTGTTCCTCAAGCTGACTGTGAATCGGACCCGACAACCGCGAATCCGTGATGATTTCGGACACTTGTGACAGGTTTACAACATGCGTGAATGCCTGCTGTCCAAATTTGCTCGCATCTGCCAGTAAAATCACACGGTCTGCGATACTGACCATTTTCTGCTTGAGACGAGCTTGCAGTTCATTCGATTCACTAATGCCACGATACAGATGAACCCCTTGGCTGGAAAAAAACAGCTTATCCACATAATAGGTTTCTAAAGAACGCTCCGCGAGCGGGCCTACGAACGATAGCGAGCGTTGAAGCAACTGCCCGCCCGTGGAAATAACCTCGATTTTTTCCTTACCCGCCAACTCTGTAGCGACCCGAATCGAATTCGTCAATATCGTCAACGGAATATCCGGCAGACTGGATGCCATATACCAGGCGGTCGTGCTGGCATCCAGCAAAATACGATCATGCGGCTGAATCAGCTTGACCGCTTCCTCGGCAATCCGGCGCTTTTCCTCTGCGTTCATAATTTCTCGTACCGCATAGGGTGTTTCAGGCTGCTCGTTTTTGACGCTGACGGCTCCCCCATGCGAACGACGCAATCGTCCCGCCTGCTCCAGACGGTCCAGATCGCGGCGGATCGTTTCCTCTGTTACTTTGCACAGCTCGCTTAATTCCGACACCCGTATGCTGCCTTTTTCATTAACGAGTTGTACAATCATTTCATATCTTTCTGCGACCAGCATGGCAATCTCACTCCACATCTTTAATGTACAAAAAGTCTCGCCACCTGCCGGAATCGTCCGTAGGCATCCTCCCACGCCTCTGAATCGGCAGGTTCATAACCCTCGACGGTAATAGAATCCGCGATGACCCGGCGTGCTTCCCATATATCGGCGAACTTTCCCTGTGCCATCCATTGTACCGCAAGATTGCCGATTGCGCTCGCTTCTGCCGGTCCCGCCCACACAGGTTTTTGAATCGAATTGGCCGTCCACTGGCACAACAGCCGATTTTGAATGCCACCCCCAACCATATGCAGCCCGTTAAACTGTTGCCCTGATACACGCTCCGTAAGCTCCAAAACGTAACGGTACTTCAAGGCCAGACTTTCCAAAATACAGCGTGTGATCTCGCCCGGCGTCTCTGGCAAGGGCTGCCCGGTATTGCGGCAGTATTGGCGTATACGTGTTTTCATATCCCCGGCATGCAGAAACAGTTCATCATCCGGGTCAATCAAACAGTTGAACGCCGGAGCCTGCTCCGCCATATGAACCAATTCAGGAAAGGAATAGGAGCTTCCCTGCCGCTCCCACTCTCTGCACGCCTCCTGTAAAATCCACAGTCCCATGATATTTTTCAGCAGCCTGTAGGTCCGCCCCACACCGCCTTCGTTCGTAAAATTATATCGAAGCGTATCGTCATTGATTACAGGCTGTGATGTTTCCGTCCCCATCAAGGACCATGTTCCGCAGCTCAAGTACGCAAATGAGCGCTCCAGCGCAGGTACGGCAGCCACAGCAGATCCTGTATCATGCTCTGCTACTGCAATCACAGGAATCGCTTCAATGCCCAAATCGGTCATGACTGATGAACGGACGGTTCCCGCGACACTTCCCGGCTCCAATACCTTGCCAAACCAGGAACGTGGAATGTCGATTCCAGCCAGAAGCTCATGATCCCAATCTTGCTGGAACGGATGATATAATTGCGTGCTGGTCGCATTAGAAAACTCGCTATACATTTCACCTGTTAGAAAATACCGCAGCAGATCAGGAATCATCAAGAAATGCTCTGCCTGCTCCAGCAAGGGTGAGCTCATTTTGCGCATTGCAGCCAATTGATAAATGGTGTTAAACGTCAAAAACTGAATGCCTGTGCGCTGAAAAATAAACGCTTTTCCCAGCCGTTCCTGTACTTCCTCCATCACCCCGTGGGTATGCCAATCGCGATAATGATAAGGGTTGCCCAGCAGTTCTCCGTTTCCTCCGATCAATCCAAAATCGACCGCCCAGGAGTCAATCGCCAGGCTGGACGGATTCACCCCCATATGCTTGGCTTTGAGCAGCCCTTGCTGAACCTCGTGATATAGACGCAACATGTCCCAGTGCAGGCGTTCGCCAACCTTGACCGGATCATTCGAAAAGCGATGGATTTCCTCCACCTCTATACGTGAATCTGTCAATCGTCCGAGCAGGACTCTGCCGCTGCTTGCCCCCAAATCATACGCGAGGATGCTCACCAGCTTGCACCACCCTTGCCTCTTTGCAAAATCTGCGTACTATAATCAGACGCCAGGTAGGCCTTCATCGGATCAGCAGGTAGTCCTTGCTCCTCACGGATCGCTTTAAGCAGCGGTGCTACATCAAACTCAAACGCTTTACGCACGGCGTCCTCTGCACTCAGCACATCCTGGCGGTTTGCCGCCGCTTCCACCTCTGCATGATTAATCAGCAAGGCCTTCGCATATTGAGTCTGCACATTCAGCACCGAGCGAATCATCGCCGGAATTTTGGGTTCGATATTGTGCGACTGGTCGATCAAATAAGCAATTTTATCCACGGTATGGCGAATATCTGCATCCACATCCTGAGCCGCGTTCAAAATCTGATAAAAGATCAAAAACAGCTCATACGGATTGGCGGAGCCTACGATCAGATCATCATCCGCATATTTATAGCTGTTAAAATGGAAGCCGCCCAGTCGCTTTTCATCAATTAAAAAGGCAACAATATGCTCTACATTGGCCCCCGGCAGATGATGCCCTGTATCTACAAGCACCTGTGCCTGCGGCCCCAGCTTGGTCGCATAATTGTAAGCCATGCCCCAATCGGCAATGTCCGTATGGTAAAAGGCCGGCTCGAACGCCTTGTATTCAATCAGCATGCGCATGTCAGGAGTGAGCGCCTTATACATCTCGCTGAGTGCCTCCAGCATCCAATTTTTCCGTTTGCGGATGTCGCCCTGGCCCGGATAATTTGTTCCATCTGCGAACCATAGGCTAAAATCGTTGGAGCCCGTCTCCTTCGCAATATCCACGCATTCCAGCAAATGATTTGTGGCCTTTCGGCGGATTGCCGGGTCTATATTGGTAACGCTGCCTAGCATGTAGTCCTCGTCTTGAAACAGGTTGGGATTCACGGCCCCAATCCGCAGACCGAGACTTTCGGCATGACTGCGAAGCTTGCCATAATTGTCCACCTTATCCCATGGGATATGAATGGCGACTGATGGACATAAGCCTGTGACTGCGTGGACCTGCGCAGCATCCTCCAGCTTTTCAAACGGATCACGTGGTACGCCCGTTTTCTGAAAAACTTTAAACCGTGTACCTGAGTCACCGTAGCCCCAGGATGGCGTTTCTATGCTAAGCGCTTTCAGCTTTGTCTTTACCTGCTCCAGATCAATACCTCGTTGCTGCTGCTGTTCCTCGAATAAGGCGTAGGCTTTGTCACTCATCGGGGTTCCTCCTTGGAAAATAAAGTGAGTTACGGGGGAGGCCGCTTCGCGTGCGGATTGTTCTTTCGATCGCTGTTGCAACGGGATTTTTTCATTTTATAACACCGAGTAAGGTTAAAATCCCGTTGCAAAGGCGAACGCTATCGCTTCTTCAGAACAATTCCGCCCGCTCCGCTGCTAACCACCCATAAAGTCACTTCTATTTTTAAGTGTTAGTGTGTATATAAAGGATACAAACACGTAAATAAGTCGCACAACTTATTTACGTGTTTTCAACTAATTAAAAACCTCTTCGTACTATATGCTTGTGGCCCGGATTATTGCAGCAGTAGATTAGTACATTTAACTTCTTCCTACCGTGTAAAGGCTGCGGGTACGCCGCCGTCGATGGTCAGCATACAGCCTGTCGTTTTTTCCGCCTTGGATGAGGCGAAAAAGGCTATGCCCTCCGCGATATCCTGCGGATAGATGTTGACCAGCAAGGTTGTCCGCTTGCGGTAATGCTCCTCCAGCTGGTCTGGCTCGATGCCATAAGCGGCGGCACGCTCGTTGCGCCAGTTGGAGTTCCAGATTGCCGAGCCTTGCAAAATAGCGTCCGGCAAAATCGTGTTCACACGGATGCCGTATTCGCCGCCTTCTGTGGCAATACAACGGGCCAGATGCGCCTCCAGCGCTTTGACCGAGCTATAGGCCGTTACATTTTTACCTGCGTAGACCGAGTTTTTGGAGCCGACGAACACCATGCTGCCGCCAAGCGTCTGCTCCTTCATCAGCTTGAACGCTTCGCGCGCGACCAGAAAATAGCCCGTTCCCAGCACGTTCACGTTTAAATTCCATTCCTTTAATGACGTCTCATCGAATGGACTGGAGGTAGCCAGACCTGCATTGTTGACGATGATATCAACACCGCCATAGGTCAATGCAGTTTGTGCATAGGCAGCCTGGATCTGATCCTCCTGCGTCACATCCATTTTAACGGCAATGACACGGTTTTCTCCGTAGAGATCATTCAGCTCAGCGGCTATCTTTTGTGCACCTTCCAGATTCAGGTCTGCCAGTACGACATGCGCGCCTTCCTCCACCAAGCGGCGTGCAGTTGCACTACCGATTCCACCTGCTCCGCCCGTAATGAGCGCGATTTTGCGTGAAAATTCAGCTTCTGCCGGCGCCAGTGACAGCTTATAAAGCTCCAGAGGCCAGTACTCCACGTTATACGATTCGTTTTCACTGAGCGAAACAAACTCGCCTAACGCAGTTGCCCCTCGCATAACAGCGATAGCACGATGATACAAGGCACCGCTCACCTGCGCGTTGCTCCAGCTTTTGCCTGTATTGATCATGCCGACACCCGGAATCAAAATCACACGTGGCGCAGCCTCAAACCTCACGTCTCCCTCATGACGATTGCGTTCAAAATAAGCTTGGTATTGCTCCTTGTAGGCTGCTATGCCTTCTGCAAGCTTGATCTTCAAGCCCTCTACATCCTCCACATCCGGTGTCCAATCCACAAAAAGCGGCTTCATCTTGGTATGAACCAGATGATCCGGGCATGCTGCCCCGACCTGAGACAAGGCGGCAGCTTCCCGACCGTTCACAAACTCCAGCACGTCCTCCGCATCATCAAAGGTAAGAATCATCTTTTTCTCATCACTGACCGCTCCCCGGACAGCTGGCATGACCTGGGAAGCAATGCTGCGGTGCTCCTCGAAAGTAAGCGCTTTATAATTTACGCCGCCAAACGGCTGTTTTCCCTCTTGACGTGCTTTAATATAGTTTTCTGCTTCCTGAATGATTTCGATTGTCTTCGCATACGCCGCTTCGGACGTATCTCCCCACGTCACCAGGCCGTGCTTTTCCATCAATACCAACTCCGCTTGGGGATGATTCAGTACACCTTGGGCAATCATTTTCGGCAGCTTAAAGCCAGGTCGGATATAAGGAACCCATACAAAACGGTCACCGAAAATTTCCTTTGCGATCTCCTTGCCGTTATGCGCACAGCATAAGCTGATAATCGCATCCGGGTGTGTATGGTCCACATGTCTAAATGGTAAAAAAGCGTGTAATAGCGTCTCAATCGAGGCACGAGGATGCTTGGCATCCATCATACAATTCGCCAAGTACACAACCATATCCTCGTCAGACATATCTTCACGCTCATACAAAAGACGAATATCCTCCATACGAAGTCCTGTGAAGTTATGCGCTTTCATGGTCGCGAGATCAGAACCGCTGCCCTTGACATACATCACTTCGACTTCACGCCCGCGGAAATCCTGTATTGTTGTTTTGGCCGAAGTATTGCCGCCTCCCCAGTTGCACACACTCCTGTCCGTGCCGATGAGGTTAGAACGGTATACGAGCTGTTCCAGCGTGCTTTTCTGCTCAGCTGCTTGTGAAGAATTCCACAGACTTTGTACCATAGGAAAAAGACCTCCAAGTTCTGTTTTAGTTTTGGAATGCTTTGTTACTGTGTTTGTTTTTGTTTATGGAGACTATAACACTTTTGTTTCAATTTGAAAATATGTAATACAAAAATAATCAAAAATAAACTTTAATTTTTAATAAGCCGTAAGACGAATACGCTCATCTGTAAAACGGCAACTGCCACAATGTAAGGAAAGCGCTTTAATAAATTTGGCGTCATAGGAGAGATAAGCTTTTAAAATACAATAAGGCCGTGCCGGGATCGGGGTATAAGAACCTTTTCCAGTACGGCCTTACTCATTTGACTAGCTACTCATCAGCTAATCGTTTTTTAATGACTGCAGGTACACCTGCAGCCATGGTAAATTCGGGTATATTGTCTTTGACAAAAGCTCCGCCACCAATTACTGACCAACAGCCGATGTGACGCTTCTCCCGTACCGAGGTTCCAATGCCAACATAGGCTCCATCATCTATGGTTACATTACCTGCCAGATTCACACCTGGGGATATAGTTACATAATTACCAATAACCGCATCATGACTGATGCTGACACTCCGATTGATAATTACATGATTTCCGATCTTAATATTGCCCGACAGGACTGCCCCCTCAAAGATCATGCTCCCCTCGCCAATGACATTTCTCCGAGACAGGCGAACATGGGGGTGTATTAACGGGGCTGATATACGAAATCCTGAGCGAATGGTATCATAGGCAAATCGCTTCTTTAATGCCGGGTCACCCACTCCTGCACATAGGAGCTCTACCTCATGTTTTAACAGTTCAATATCAACCAGCGTCCCCAACACAGGAACGCCATCTACAACCTGACCTTTCGTCTCAGGCCGTTCGTCCAAAAATCCTACCACCTGAATTCCAATCTCTTCACATAACCAGTTAATCTCCCTGGCATGTCCGCCCGATCCCCAAATTATAATTTTCCTCATCCAGTTTTTCTCTCCCCAAGCTCTTTAGCACATTCACAATTTTTTGAACAATTTTCTCGTCCAGCTCCTCCCACAAGGGCAAGCTGACAATATGTTTGGCAATATACTCGGTAACATCAAGCGTAGAATGGGGATAGCTTTGGAACTGCATCTGCTGATGGCATGCTGGAGAAAAGTAGGTTCTGGCTTCTATGGAATTTGAGGCTAATAATTCAACGACTTCTTGATTGCTGTGGGAGGCCGGACTAAGGATGGATATAAATTGGTGAACTACTGTGCCTTGCAGTTTTTGCATAGACCATCCTTCTTCTAACAAGCCTGTTTGACGCAGTTGTTGAAGATAATATTGGTAGATCATTTTTCTATTCTCCTGTACAGCCTTGAAATGATCGAGAGTGGCTAAAGCGATAGCAGCGGTATACTCGGATATCTTACTGTTTAGACCTTGGATGACAGACTCCCTGCTGCTGGAGAAACCAAAATTTCCCGCCTGACGAATCCGCTTTATGAGCTCCTGGTCCATACTATATACTAGGCCACCCTCTCCAATACCGAAGGATTTCGTGGCATGAAAGCTGTATACGACGGCTCCTCCGAAACCTTTGCCAAAATGCGCGACTTCTTCCTCCGAAGTCATAGTTCCGAAACTGGCAGCAGCATCGATCACTACCGGAATACCTTGCTCCAGAAATCTGTTATAAACGGATTTATCAATGGGAGAGCCGAAAGTGGCATAAGGGACAACTACCGCAATCTCATCCCCCAGCAGCTTGATTGTCTGCTCCAACTGCTCCCTGTTCATTTGCCAATTCTCAGGTTCAATGTCAAGGAAGTAGGGAATAAGACCGCACCACTCGGCAGCAAGTGGGGTTGCAGCAAAAGTAAAGCTTGGCATAACCGCATATTTTCCCTTTGGTCGCTTGCTTTGAGAAATTGCCAGCATCAACCCGATGGTAGCGTTGTGAACTGTGACTGCTGATCCGGTTCCATCAAACATTTGACTAATGACTCGCTCTTCAAAAAGTTTATTTAGGGGACCATAATTGGAGTAAATCCGGGTCTCTTCTATTTTTTCAAGATTGGAAAGTAATTTTTCTTTTTTTACTAAATTAGGTCGTAAGAAGGGAATATCAAACATGATCCAGCCTCCTTCGCACATATGATGAGTAAAGCCATGATGTTTAGTTTAACGTTTTTAATATCATTTCAATTCGCAGGACATCTGCAACAAATTGTGGGCTACCCTTTATACGTTCAAGATAAGAATAAAGAGCAGTTTTAAATAAATCGTTAGTTTCCAAAAATCCATCATCTCTTGAGGCAATCATTATATCTAACCATTCCGTGAACGCCTTTGGACCAAGTGTTTGATTATTTTGATTAGGATGTATTCGAAAATAGCTTAGCTCTTCCGGAATATAAACGGCTTTTCCTTTGGATAGTAAAGTCAACCAAGAAGCTAAATCATTAAGAAGAGAATACTGTCTCCCTTTATATATTCCAAATGGATTGACAAGATCTGTTTTTTTAAATAACACGGTTGTGGGTTCACCAATTACATTTAGGCAACGACTTAACACAATGTTTCCCAACATTTTTCCGTCCATGATCCTTGTTTCTTCGTATAGCCTTTTCGTTGCATAGCTCGGTAGAATCAAAGCCCCTGATTCATTAATGGTTTGTCGATAAGAGGTAACCAGAGTGATGTTTTCGAAATTTTTAAAAAAATAGATCATTTTTTCTATTTTTTCTCTATGAAAAACGTCATCATCCATCAAGTAATTGATATATTCCCCTGATGCTAAATCAAAACATTTGTGCCAATTTTCAAGAAAAAGATTCTTCTCATTTCTATGATATTGGATTTGGAGATACGAATTTAAAAAAGGATCTAGCATCTCTTGTACTTCAAGAGTTGTACTGTCATCACAGATAATGATCTCGGTATTCGGGTAAGTTTGCTCCAATGCACTTTCGAGGGCGATTTTTAGTGTGTGAGGACGGTTATATGCAGGTATAACTATACTTACTAATGGGTATTCCAAGTTCCTCCACCTTTCTTTTGCGCTCCTTCTTGAAGAACTAACGAAGGCCTCAGATATACACCTAAAAAATCTGATTTTTCGTTGATTTCACCTTGGGTAACCTTTTGCTCACATACACATACATATATATTGCTGAAAAATAAAATGATGAATAAAAATGAGCGGTTTAGCAAAAACTCTCGTCTGCATCGAACCTCCCTCTCGTCGGTGTTCGAAACCCGTAAAGGAGAATGAATGATCATGCCTCTGAATTTCACTCCACTATTGACAGCCCATATATTTGTATCCAAAAAAATTTTAAAGGAAGATGTAATAGAATTAATAGATAAGTTGGAAGAAAATCACATTACAGTGACTTTGTATCAGCCTGATGATCCCATATTAGAAAACAACATTCACAAACCGCGAGTCTACGTTTCATTGGGAGAAGGGTGGGGAGAATTTACAACACTAAAATTGATGCCTTTTCACGAAAAAAAACGTTGGTTACACTTCCAATCACCCAACGAGATTCAGCCAATGAATTTATTTTTCTGCTGGCTCAAAGCAACAGATCCTCTCCCGGAGAATAGGACGATTCCTTCAACTCAATTTTCTTCGGACACCCCTTTAGTATCTGTGTTTACTGCCAGTTACAGGTCAAAAGAAAAAATTCAGCGACCTTATCAGTCCTTGTTAAAGCAGACTTATAAAAATTGGGAATGGGTAATTGTTGATGACTCCGATGATGAAGATGAGACATACAAGCAATATCTACTTCCGTTAAAGGACCACCGTGTACGGAGGTATCGCCAAGATGCTCGGAATGGCTATATAGGGGCAGTCAAAAGGTACGCAGCAGGCTTATGTACAGGGGAAATTTTGGTAGAAGTCGATCATGACGATGAGCTAACTCCTGATTGCTTAGAGAAAATCGTAAAAGCGTTTCAACAAAATCCTGAATGCGGTTTTGTATATGGGGATTGTACTGAGGTATATGAAGGGAATAATCATGCTCATTGGTATGGCTGGGATTGTGGTTTTGGCTACAGTATTCATTATCGAGTCTGGCTGCATAAAATGAACAGATGGCAAAATGCACAAAAACATTCAACCATTAACGCAAAAACGATTCGTCACTTGGTCGGTTTACCCAATCATCCCCGTGCATGGACGAGAGACTGTTATCATCTGATAGGAGGCCATCGTGATGAACTACTGGTAGCAGATGATTACGATATGCTGGTTCGTACGTTTCTATGTACTAAATTTGTAGCTATTCCCGATTTGATATATATCCAATATCGTAATGAAAATGGAAATAATACCACATTCCTTAGAAATAAGCAGATTCAGATTCTTGTAAGTGAACTAAATAGAAGCTATCTTCAAAGAACTTATATAAGATTGAAGGAACTTGGTTTACCAGAGCAATTGCCTTATAGGCGTATATGGGAAACTTCTACAATTGATCCTGCTCGGAAATCTGCTCATGTTATTCAAGAAGACACTTCCAGAATGTCAATATTGTTCCCTCTTCCCCATTCCTGCCCTGAAAAAGAAAATACCCAATTATTAAAGAGTCTTCAGGAGGGTATTAAAAACAATTTCAAAGAGATCGAAATTGTGGTTGTAGGCCGTGTTCCTAAAGAAATTGAAACCTATGCTTCCAAAGCTCCCATGGGAGCGATACGTTGGTGGCCAATGGAGCCAAATGATTCCTTAGAAACTTGCATTCAATATGCAAAATTCATTGCTTCCTGTAAGGAAAAAGTGGTTGTGATGCCGTAAATCTCAATCAAATGATCAGAACCTAATGCAATAATTATTTCTATATTTAGCGCGTACCGATACTCAATCGTACGCGTTCTTTAAGTTTGGCTTTAAAGCGCTGAATGAATTTAATTGGGTAGAGTTAGTCCATGGTATATTGATTGTACAAAAGAAGCCCTCCTTTAAATGGTTGCTCGTCACTTCCATTTTACTAAGGAACGGCTTCTTTTTGTTTGACAAAATTGAAAAAAGGGGCCGTCCCTAGCCATACTCAATGACTTTAGGACAGCCCCATCTAAATTTGCATTATATTAACCTTAATTAGAGAATGCCTTGAGGTCCTTGAACGCCTTGTGGC
>NZ_ASSB01000399.1:0-57173 GCF_000520755.1 Paenibacillus sp. 1-18 | reverse complement strand
ATTGAGTTACTTATTTTGGTTATTCAACAGGCGTGTTTTCAGATTTAACTAATTTATTTTCTAGCCACTTAATAGTCCCTTCCTTTTCGTCAATTGTGGGCTTAAGATCACTGATTTTATTTAAATTCAAACTTTTGTTTTAATGTTGCTTAATTGTCTCTTTATCCCTTTTTGGCTTATAAACCTATAATTGGATATATACTGCCTAGGGAGGTCTATGTAATGCCATGGTACGCTCTATTTATCGAAAACGGTAAGGAAGAAATTGTTCAACGCTTTATTCGTATGTATTTTACTGAATCCAGCCTTATATCAATTGTCCCACGACGAAAGATACCAGAAAAAAAAGAGGGTATTATGGTTAATTCGTTGAGGTTGTTATTTCCGGGATATATTCTAATAAAAACAGACATGACAGAAGAAATATACTATACTTTAAATAAAATTCCATATTTCTACAAAATTGTTAGTCAAGGATGTCATTATTCAAAAAAAGAGGGCTTTCATCTTTCTACAATTTCTGATGCAGAAATAGACCTCATACAACAGTTGATAAACGAAAACGAAGTTATTGACTATTCCCAAATCTATGTAGAAGGTTCCAAAGTCACTGTTCAGTCGGGACCACTAACTGGCTTAGAGGCAATTATAAAGAAAATTGATAAACATAAAAAAAGGGCAAAAATCAGGCTTAATTTTATGAAAAGTGAACGGACTGTTGACGTTGGAATCGAAATTATATCTAACAATCCCAGATTTACATAATAACGTGTTGTACTAAAAAGAAAGGACGGTTCCCCATAGTTTTTCAAAATTCAGGAGTACCGTCCTTAGAATGTTTATCTTGGAAATTACATATTGAACATCTTCTTTAAAGCCTGCCCGGTAAAGCTTTCTTCTACATGAATCAATTTGGCCGGCGGACATTGGGCAATAAGCACTCCTCCAGCTTTTCCTCCTTCTGGGCCTAAATCTACAATCCAATCGGCTGTCTTTATCACATCAAGATCGTGTTCAATTACAATTACAGTGTGGCCTTCAGTGGTGAGTCTGTGAAGAATATTCAGCAGATGCTGAATGTCGTTGAAGTGAAGCCCAGTCGTAGGCTCATCCAAGATATAAATCATATGCCCTTTTTTTACCTTGCTTAATTCCTTGGCCAGCTTTACCCTCTGTGCTTCTCCACCGCTTAATGTAGTAGCACTTTGGCCGAGCTTAATATAGTCAAGTCCAACATTTTGGAACGTTTGTAAAATGCGTATGACATCTTTGTTAGATTTAAAAAACTCCAATGCCTCTTTAACGTCCATTTCCAATACATCAGCTATGCTTTTACCATTGTGCTTAATGTCAAGAACTTCTGGCTTAAAACGGCGGCCTTTGCAATCGTTACATGTAATCCATACATCAGCTAGAAAGTGCATTTCAATTTTTACCTGTCCATGTCCTTGACATGCCTCACATCGTCCTCCTGGCGAGTTAAAACTGAAATACTCATATGAGATCTGCGCGTCTTGGGCTTGTTCCGTATTAGCAAAAATTTTTCGAATTTTATTAAATAAATCAGTGTATGTTGCAGGATTGGAACGCGGTGTCCTACCAATTGGGGATTGGGATACATTAATTACTTTATCGACCTTATCAAGCCCTATAATGCTTCGATAAGCTCCTGGACATGTGTCGCTCCCATTAAGCTTTTGCTCAAGTAACGGCTCCAGCGTTCCAGCAATCAGGCTGCTTTTCCCACTACCACTAACACCTGTTACACAAGTCATACGACCCAAAGGAAATTGGACAGTAACATCCTTCAAATTATTGTGAGAGGCTCCCTCAAGAACAAGCCAATCTTGCGTATTATGATTAGTTTGGGCCTTGATTGGAGCCTCAACTTTCTTCATTCCACTCAAAAACTGACCGGTAACGGAAGCGGGGTCTATCATGACCTCCTCAGGTGTACCCAATGCTACTACCTTGCCACCCAGAATTCCCGCTTTGGGACCAATATCAATTAAATAATCAGCTTTTCGCATTATTTCTTCCTCATGCTCAACAACAAGTACGGTATTCCCTTGATCCCGCAAATTCAATAACGTGTGAAGGAGCTTATTGATGTCACGCGGATGGAGACCGATCGAAGGCTCATCCAGTACATAAAGCACTCCTGTCATTCCACTACTCAAATGACTGGCAAGTTTTACACGTTGGCCTTCTCCTCCTGATAAGGTTGGAGCTGTTCGATTCAGACTAAGGTAATGGAGACCGACATTCATCAAAAAGGAAAGACGGTTGTATATTTCGACAAGCAACTCCTCGCCAATCTCCAGCATTGCTTCATCCAAGTGCTCATATACAACCTTTGTCCATCCCAACAATTCTCCAATTGAGGAGGAGCTTATCTCTGAAATAGTTTTACCTCCAAGCTGAACCGAACGTGCTTCCTTACACAATTTGGTCCCATCACAACTTGAGCATTTTTGGGAAGCCATAAATGCCCCGTATTTCTTTTTACCAAACTCTGATTCCGTTTCATAATAAAGCCGGGTAAGTTCAGGAACAAGACCCTTTATGGGTTTTTCTGTTTCTTTCATACCTAACGTGGACTGGACTTTAATCTTATCTTGTCCTGAGCCATAAAAAATGATTTGATGAAACCATTCGGGCAGTTCTTTCCAAGGTGTTTCAATATTTAGACCGTAGTGGGCATATATCACATCAAGCGGTCCTGTGGGCCATGTTGTTTTTTTCCCTTCTCGTAAGTTGCCAAACCACTTTAAAGCGCCGTCCAAGATACTTACATCAGGGTTATCTACAAGTAATTCGACGCTAATGTTCTGTTGGATTCCAAGACCGTTACAATCTGGACACATACCTAATGGTGAATTAAAACTGAAGTGCTGAGAACTCAATTCCGGAAAACTGGAATGGCAGTATGGGCAGATCATTTTTGTTGTAAAAAGAGCCTTGCATTCTTTTGCCTCTGCTGAAATTGTATGTTTACCTGCCTTCAAAATCTGCTGGATAGATAGCGTTAACTCTCCTATAAACGATTCCTTCTCTAGACCAACCAATGTATCAGGAGTAGTAAAACAATCCCCCACAACATCGACATTCCAATTGCTTACTGTCTGAGTTAAAACCACGTCGTCTAACATCATCTGCTTTCCGTTTACCCGAAGTTGCTTAACTCCTTTTCGCTTCATTTCTTCAAGTTTATACTCTAGTTCACCGGAAAAGTTAATTAACACGGGCGCAAACAATTGAAATGTTTCTCCAGCAGAAAAATAGTCACATAATGCAACAGCAATATCATCAGGGCTTTGGGGATATATTTCCGAGTTGCATTTTAAACATTTACGTATCCCGACCCGGGAATATAGTAAACGAAGATAACTGGATATTTCTGTTATTGTCCCTACTGTAGATCGGGGATTGTTACTCAAAGTCTTTTGCTCAATTGCAATAGCGGGACTAAGTCCATCAATAGCATCAACCTTGGGTCTTTCGACTTTATCCATATATTTACGAACATAAGGAGAGAAGCCCAATACAAATCTTCGTTGTGCTTCGGCATATATGGTATCAAAAACTAATGAGGATTTACCACTACCACTTACCCCTGTAAAAACGACCATCCGATTTTTAGGTACATTCAGGTTCACATCTTTCAGATTATGATGCTTTGCACCCCTAATCACAATTTGGTCTGTAGTAACTTCTGGAGTAGTCCATTGCGAAGTATTAAAATGACGACGCTTTTGGTGTACAGGCTCCATGACTCTACAGTAAACATCATTTTCGGTTTTATGGGGTACCTCAACTTCACCCTGCAGGTCCAGTTTTGTCCGGACAGGGGATGACAGAAAGACATCCGTTTCAAAAAGAGAACGCAAGTCTTGGAACGTATTGCTCCCTCCCGATGTAACCTCGGCTATTTTTTGTAATTGAACAAAATCATCTTTATTCATATCCTTTTTTGACCGAAATCCCCACCAGTTATCCCAAGGAGATACTTCGTATTTATTCAGAGAAGCAAAATTACGAAGTAAATTTCCACGGATGAACCCCAGACCCGTATGAAGCTGATATCCGAACAATCGGTCATCCATATCGTGGTCGCGACACCTGGTCCATACATCTTCAGAACGGAAAAACTTTTCTGGTGGTAAGTCTACAGGACTGAAGTCAATCCCTAAATGTCTTTGTAGCGTAGGGTCCAAGGATGCATCTGCCAGTACCCAACGTTCTTCTTTCTCCATCCAAAATTCACAAACCCAATGAGAGGGATAAAAATCATTACGATAAGCAGAAAAACCGCATAATACACGTGAAGGAATCTTTTGGTATCGAAGTATAGAGCATAACAATACATTAATATCTCGAGAGGTCACCATTAAACGATCTTGGACCTCTCTTGGTATATTCAAAGAATGAGAACAAAGTTCTTGAATCCTTTTTAGCATGTTGGAAACTGTTCGTAGCTCACGTTCTTTTTTTCGATTATACGTCAACTTCACTTCGTATTGCTCTGCATACTCATGGTTCAACGTAAGTCCTTGAACTATTTTACATAGTTCATCCACTTGCTTGGGTAGATTTGTATAAAGCCATCTCTCCTTACCGGGGTCCGTTATTATTCCCTGTTCCTGATAATACTCTCTCATCTTCGTCATTGCTCGTGTATTTTCCATAAATCCTCCAAAGGTTTCGCTCATTTATATCATCATCTGTATAAATAGCATCCATCTCTATTTCATTATGTTATCCCAAATTCCACTTATTTCAGGGTCATAGATTCCATCAACACTTTAACTTGCTTAATATTTTTCAAATAGAAATAACACCACGCAAAAGAGATCACCATCATTATCAAGTTAATCCCTGCCATCCCAAAGAATATTCCTGTAGTCCCTTGCTTAAGCCAGTAGAACAATATATATGATAATGGAATTGTTAATAATCCCATACGTAAAATGTCCAAGATGAGTCCCGGCATAGCCCTCCCAGTAGCTTGAAACGAACTGGTTGCCACAATAGCTATTACAATCCCTATACACGAAACAGAAATGATATGAACCTGTTTCACAGCACCTGCAGCTACCTCTGGGATGCTGGTAAATAGAGGGAATAAGTGAGGGGCAAAAACGTTGTAAATGACCAAAAACACGCTGCATAATCCCACCGCTAATAATACGTTAGTTTTGAAAATACGTAATACACGATCCATGTTTCCGTTTCCATAATTTTGACCGATCATTGTTAAAGCTGCACTTCCGAAGCCATAACCAGCTAGAAGAAGGAATTCATCAAATCTACCTACGAGAATCCATGAGTTCATGGCATGTTCACTAATAGAACCAATTAAATTATTAAGAAAAGCACTCATGACGGATAGGGAGATCATACTTAAGGTCTGAGGAAACCCAACATAAATCACCTTTGAAATTAAGGTGAAATCCACTTTATTAGTCTTCCAGGAAACAGGGACAACCGACTTTTTTTTCAAGAATAACCCTACCACAAATAAAAACATGACAGTTATCGCTATCGTTGTTGCTAATGCAGCTCCAGAGACCCCCATACCAAAATAAAATATGAAGATAGGGTCCAAAATAATATTGAGCACTGTAGACAACATCAAAGCCATTCCATAATATTTGGACAATCCTTCACCTTGTAAGATGCCCAGGAGCGATTGACTGATGAGCATCATGCCAAGCCCCGGAAGTATCCAATGCAAATAACTCAAACCATTGTTAACTGCCTCTGTACTCATCTCGGTACCAGCCAAAAGCCGAACAATAGGCCCAGAAAATACATACAAAACTGATACTGTTAACAGAGCCAAGGCAATGGCAAGCCATACTCCCGAGTCTCCGGTCTTATGTATGACCTGTTGATTCTTTTCCCCGATCCCCCTTGACACAACGGAGTTCATACCTGTAAATAATCCGATGCTCAAGGCGAGGAAACACATGTGTATAGGGAAAACTAACCCTATTCCAGTCAATAATGTTGTAGATTCTTTATTAATCATAGAAACAAACATCGTATTAGTTAGGCTGTAACCTAATTGCAAAAGTTGTCCAATAATAATCGGTAGAGCAAGTTTGATTGAAATCGGAACAATCGGACCTTGTAAAATCTCATTTGATATACTGCTTCCCGTAGGATTGTCCCTTTTTTCACTAATACTCATACATCCCATCCCCATCCTTCATATTTTTGTAGTTAAACTACATTTTACCAGAAGAAAAATTCATGATCAAGGAGGAATACCCAAAAAGAGGTAGTATAGCATTCTCAAAGTCATCCCTTGTGATCTTTTTTTAATAGTTAACTTAATGGTAAGAACTTATCTATTTTCCGAAACGTCAAACCTAGAACCTTGCTTTGCAGAAACGTTCAACAAAAACGACTGATGCCTCTAAATTTAATACCCGGGAATAAAAACTAAACCTTATTGGAGCAAAAAGTATTGGTTCGTTTTTCCATCAAAGAAACCCTATGTTCCAACTAGCCATTTCCCATCTTTCCGTTCGGCAGCGTAGCGCCCCGTGCTCACGACTCCCAAATATCCAGCTCAGGCTCTAAGAAACGTAACAAAGGAAAATCATTTTTATGGAATGAGGTATTATGTCAATATTCAATGAACTTATACCAAAAAAAGAATTCATATACGGTTGACCATTTAGATGAATACAGCATAGACTCATTGCCTTAATAAAGATTAACTTTCATCTCTCATCAATTTTTATCTGATGATTAAAGAAAACTCCCGATATCGGGAGTTTCCTTTAATCATCATGCTTATAAAATTGGCTTTTTCAAAAGTCCATTCTGGATAAAGTGATTTACATACTTACAGATAATATCTTTACTGATCGGGCTAAATTGGATTCCCGTTCCTTGCAACCCTTCTACTGCATTATGCATATCATATGTGAACGTTATACGTAGCTTATAATCTTCTGCCGCTCTCCAAACTACATCCGGTATTTGACTGTCTCCTGATCCAACAGCCTGAGCATCTTCCATCTGTTTTTTCCACGTAGGGAAGGGCATTACCTGAATTGGAAACCCAGCCTCCCCTAGCCAATTAGCCAACTCACTCAATTCAAAAAAGTAAGGAGAGGCCAAATTGAAATTTTTATTCAAGCTTTGAGGAAAGCTGGACAACTCAACGATGGCTTGACTCACTGTATCTACCGGCAACCAGCTGAACTTAAAGCTCCCATCCGGTATAATACCTGATGAAGCAATACTTCTCAAAGTTTTACTAGCAAAGTCATTCTCATTCCAAACCCCTGTTTGACTATGTCCAGAAATCACGTCGGGTCTGTAGATGGAAACAAGCATACCCTCTTCTCTTGCTCTTTGCACCAGCTTTTCAGCTACCCACTTACTTTGAGTGTAGCCGAGAGTAGAATGGAGCTTCTCGTTATAAATAAGATCACTATTGTCATGCACCACAACTTCATGGTCACAAGAAGCAGGCTCTGCGTCTATATTTTCAAATACAGATGTGGTGGAAATATAGTGTATCGGTTTTAACCTGAATTGTGAAGCCAGCTTCAGAACTTCAATCGTACCGTTCACGTTTGCTTTTTTCAGAACCTCATATGGATAAGCAAAGTTGACAAATGCACCGTTATGAAACACAATATCAACTTCTTGTGCAAGCTTATCGAATGAACTACGGCTAAGGCCTAACATAGGCTTTTCCAAATCTCCCAATACAGGGACCACTCTCTCAAGCATTCCTTCTCTCCAAAGCAAGTACTTTTGAAGGGTATTCTCCAGTCTGCGGATAGCGTCTGTTTCATCCTTTGCCCGAATCAGGCAGTACATAACAGCAGTTTTATACTTTTCAAGAAGATTAACCAACAGATGTACCCCCAGATGACCTGTCGCACCTGTTAGAAAAATTCTTTGGGGTGTGGCCCATCCCGGTGCTACGGATTCTGCTTGTAGGAACTCCTGCTCTAGACCGCCACATTCCAGCCACTCCTCCTCAGGCTTGTTGTTATCCCCCGCCGTATCCAGCAAGTTGGCCAGATTCCGAATAGTGGGATTAGCCAAAAAGTCAACTAACGGAATGTCTTTTTTCCATATTGACTTTATCTCATTCAACAACCTGATTACCAAAAAGGAGTGTCCACCTACCTCAAAGAAATTATTTTCAATCCCGACAGTTTGAATCTGAATAATATATTTCCATACCTCAATTAATTTTTGCTCTGTTTCTGTATTGGGGGCGGCCATATTCCGTATAGATGTTTTTAAGCACTTTTCTGGGCTTGGCAGATTCCTCCTATCTATTTTTCCGTTATTTGTAAGATTGAACGTATCCAGCTTAATAAAAACAGTAGGTACCATGTATTCAGGCAGCTTGTTCCGAACAAAATCCTGCAGATCATTCAGGGAAAGAGAATCAGTATCCGTTTCAGTAAAATAACCAACTAAAATACTTTCTCCTGTCTGATCTTGCTTTCCAAGAACAACAATTTCCTTGATTAGAGGGTGCCGGGATATGACTTCCTCAATTTCACCTACCTCGATCCTGAACCCCCGTACTTTTATTTGATAATCTGATCTGCCAAGAAATTCGATTCTTCCATCCGGTAAGTAACGTGCCAAATCACCTGTACGATACAGCCGGGATTTTGGACTATCATGAAACGGGTCTGGAATGAACTTCTCGGTTGTTAAATCAGGGCGATTAAGATATCCTCTTGCCACCCCTTCTCCTCCAATGCAAAGTTCACCTACTACACCGATGGGGGTCGGATTCAATCCTTTATCCAAAATGTAAATTTGGACGTTAGGGAAAGGTCTTCCGATCGGCACGAAGCCTTCATATCCGGTCCCTAGATCCGCGCAATCCAAATAGGTACTGTCGATAGCCGCTTCTGTCACACCATATGCATTTATAAACCGTGTATCCTTATTAAAATACAGCCGAAAATCGGACAAATCCTTCATATTCCAACTATCCGAACTAATTATGACTGTTTTCATATGCAACATGAGTCCGTTAGTTTTCATGTACTGAACCAAATGTCTCATCACCGCTGGTACAAATTCGGCAATGTGTATATTCTCTTCAGTAATATATTGATACAAATGCCCGGGGTCCAGCAAATACTCTCGAGGACAAAGCACAAGTTTGCCACCTGAACAAAGAGATCTCATCACATCTGCGATAAAAACATCAAAGGTGAACGCTGCCATTTGTAAATGTGTTTTATTTACCGTTTCGAGTTGATATTTCTCTCTATATCCATAAAAAATATTCACTGCACTCTCATGTGTAATCTCCACCCCTTTTGGCATGCCCGTTGAACCTGAGGTATAAATGACGTACGCCAGACTGTCAGTTCGAAGTGGAAGGTTCAAATTCTGATCCGACACCCTCTTTATATCACCACGAGCTAGATCAAGATTGATCGTTGTGGTTAGTCCATCAAGATTCGTTTTCATCTCCGAATTTGTAATAAGGATAGAAGCTCTGCAGTCTTTCAAGATAAATTCTATTCTTTCTTTCGGGTAAACTGGATCGACAGGAACGTAGGCATATCCCGCTTTAAATACAGCTAAAACGGCAACGACCATTTCTATAGATTTATCTAGACAAATCCCTACTAATTCTGTGGTTTCCTCTGCAATCGATCGCAAATAAACCGCCAGACGGTTCGCCCGGCAATTCAATTCCCTGTAGCTGATTTGGATTCGCTTTCCCTCACGGTCACAGATGGAAACAGCCGTATGATCTGGCTGGAGATCTGCTTGCTCCTCAAACAATGTATGAATACATTTGGAATCGTATTCCTTTAAGTTACCATTCCAGGAATGGAGCAAGAGTGTTTTCTCGTTTGGTTCAAGAAAATCATAAGAAAGAAGATTGCAATCCGGACAATCTACTACTGCCTCCAATAAATTGATATAGTGATTTTTGAAACGTACAATTGTATTTTCATTCCATAAATCCTTGTTATACATTATTTTACTCTGAATTATTTCTTCCTCCGCCATCATTTCAAGTTCAAGATCAAACTGACCCTCTTGTTGTGAAATGTGAAAAGATTCCAGTGCCAGTGCGCCCTTACTTTTCTGCAAGCTCATTTGACGATCCAGTAGCTGAAAGGTAACCTGAAAAATAGGTGATCGACTAGAGTCGCGCTTGGGGTTGAGTTTCTCCACTAGCAATGAGAATGGGTAGTCCTGGTTGTTCAGAGCCGAATATAATGTTTTGCTGACTCGTTCCAAGGTCGCCCTAAAAGTCGGTTCTCCACTCAAATCTGCCCGAATAACTATTGGGTTAATAAAATATCCTGCGACATCCTGAAAGCGAAGCGGGCCTCTAGCAGTTGCCGTTGTCCCAATGATTACATCCTCCTGTCCCGAATAACGGTGTAGTAACACGTGAAACGCGGTTAAAGCAACTAGATATAATGTTTTCTTTTCTTGTCGTGAGAATCGGCGCAGCTTTGTAGTTAGATTTTTATCCACAGTGAAGGTCAGAGTCGCCCCGTTAGAAGTTTGGACCGAAGAACGAGGCTTGTCAGTCGGTAAATCAAGTATCGGTAATTCACCGTCTAATTCCCCTTTCCAATAATTCCACATATTCTTACCTTTTGTGCTGTTTAACTGTTCGTTTTGCCATGCAACAAATTCAAAATAGCGCATATCCGCATTAGCCTCTGGTATATATTTTGGATCTATTAGCAGTTTTTCGTATGTTTCCCATAAATCTCTCACTATTAGTCCAGTTGAGATATAATCCGTAATGATATGATGTATATTAAAAAGCAGTACTGCATCAGTATCAGAGATACGGAACAACACCACTCGAAAGCCTGGCTTCTCTAAAAGCCTAAACGGCATACGGTATTCTTTTTCGTTTTCTATTACAAGTTTTTCGTGATCCCAACCCGTAGCATCCACCACTTTAATTTGCGGATCGCATTTTGCATAAACAATCTGCGTTTCTACCCCGTCCCTGATGGAAAAAACTGTACGCAGCAAAGGATGTTTATATATTACAAATTCCATTGCCCTTTGTAACAGAGTTATTTCCAGTTCACAGCGTATCCGCACGTGATAGGCTGTATTATACGAAGCGCTTTCCGGATTTGAGAGATGAACAAATAACAATGATTTCTGCCCCATAGAGAGGGGAAAGGAGCCGACTACGGAATCAGATTCCTTATCCAGTAATTTAGTAGGTTTTGCTGCCGGTTCCTCAAGTCTGAATGTAAACTCACGCTCTTTCTTATGTGATACGGAACCACACATAAAACTATGGATATAGATGTTTTCTTCGCCCGCAAGAAAATCTTGTGAGATTTTATCAAAATCCATCCCGCCAATCGGTACAGTTCCGATGCCGCATTCAGCTTGTCTATCCATCAAAACTTGTCCGATCATTCCAGCTTCTATCAGAGCACAACTTACACAGCTTTCCCCTAGGATCAATCGGCTCTTTTCTAACCGGCTAATCAGGAATATAAAAAATTTGGCTTCCATGCTGATTTTAATATTAAACGGAGTATGACACGCCCGCACAGGTACAGATAAACGTTCTCCAACCAAAGTCAACGTATTTTGATTGCGATTGTACATATAAATTCCTTCTTGGAGATTCTCAACCCCGTTCTCCTTTGCATAAACAAAAATCCCCAAACCTGAAATCCCACCAGGAGGGGTATACAGCCCTTTATCCATGGATTGGTCACTTTCTGTTCTTAATGTAGACAACCACTTGCTAAAATGACTAAAAGGTACAGGCTGCTCCTTGAAATGCCGCTGACTGGAACGCAGTATATAATTTACAGGGTCCAATGCTTCCGAAGTAAGCACAATTCTTTTTGTATATTCATCAAACTTACGGATGTGGCGCTGTTCTCTGGTAAGCTGCACAAGCTCTTTACGGGTCAAAATATTAAATTTACGCTCCCGCTGAACTCTAAGAATATCTGTTACTTTTTCATAAACAGGATGTGCTTTAAAATGTGCCGTAATATCCATTCTAGGCTCTTGACCATGTTGATTCTTGCTTTCGCCATTACATATCATTTCATTTTTCTCATAATTATAAAATCCACCGATCATAGAAAACATAAAGAGATGGCCCTCGTCAAGATGGAAGAACGGAGCAATACGATCAAAGTCAAGCCCCACTACAGGGTATAGCCCAATATTGTACTCCTGCTGTCTGCTGATCAGCAATTGAGTCATATAGCCAGAATCCAGCTTGGCCAAGTACCTGCTATAATCTACATATACGGTTTCAAGTGCGTGAAGCTGAGCAATAAAAAAAATACTAAATGCACTACTTTCAAAGACGGGCCGATCAGACTCCATGTGCATTGAGGAAGTTAGTACAACCGGAACGCAGATCGGAAACAACTCGTGTTGCAAAGGATGATAATAATACACTCCACCCTCCAATCCTTCAATACGCCCCTCTTTTACATAGACATATGTCTGTACACAATTTCGCCCTCCTGCAGAGGGGTATAAATACTTGCTGTCGCCATCCACTTTTTCCATTTTTAAAAGCCCTAAAAATTTGGAAAAGTCATTAAATGGAATGGGATCAGACTGGAATTGATGCTTACTCGAAGAGAAATGATACAATTCTCTTCTGAATGCTGGAGATTTCAACTTCACAGTCCGCTTTGTCATCTGAATGTTCTCAGGTGCAGTCATGACCGTTACTGTATCCCCAACCAAGTGTGATTCTTGAGTACTGCAAGGGGCTAATTGTATTCCACATTTACTAGCAATAAACCGAGCAATATCCGCAATTTTCGGTGTACTGAAGAATGTCTCAACTGGTACTGATATTCCATATCTGTCCTCAACGACACGAGTAACATTCATGAGGGTCAGTGAAGTAGCCCCCAGATCAAAAAGATCGTCAGAAAGTTGGATATTATCGTTCGTTTCAAGAGCCGCACGAATGATGGACAGGACTTCGTTATTGATCGAATCTGCTTCCTCTTCCACTGTTGTACCTTCAACACATAAGCTTATATTTGGCTCACTTTTGCATTGATCATCATGGTTGTTTTCTATCACATCGGATCGACTGCAATTAACTTCTGAATGTATAAATTTTGCAAGATCAAGAAGTGTTGATTCAGTAAAAAAGATTTCCACTGGAACAACGACACCGTACTCTTCTTCCAATACTTGTGACATCGTCATAATGGTCAAGGAGGTCGCTCCGAGATCGAATAGATCGTCCTCAATACCGATAGGCTCCTGCGAGTCCAAAGCTTTTCGTAGGATCATCTCTAACTCCAGGAGCAATTCTTCTAAATGCACAGGAGATTTGTATCTCCTTGCATCTACCGTTGCTGAGACAGGCCATGGCAGAGAAGTTCGATCCAGTTTTCCATTTTCCGTTAGCGGCAAAGATGTGATAGGCACAATAACATTAGGTATCATGTAGTCTGGAACTATATTTCGAACCCTTTGTCTGACTTCTTTTGCCGAGGGACACTCTCCGTTGGTTGGAATGATATAGGCCACAATCTTTGGATCGTCTGTATCCTGATCTTGTACAGTGACGGCTACTTGTTTAATTTGTTCATGCCTTAATAAAGCGGCTTCGATATCTCCTAGTTCAATTCGAAAGCCACGAACCTTGACTTGCATATCCATGCGCCCCAAATACTGTACTTCACCATCAGGTAGCAAGAGCGCACAATCTCCTGTTTTATATATTCGGCTCAACGGTACATCGGAGAACGGATCGGGAACAAATCGCTGGGAAGTTAAAACGGGCTGATTCAAATAACCTCTGGCAAGTCCTTCTCCCCCAACATATAGCTCCCCCGCTGTCCCCGTTGGTACTGGGCGCATGTGTTCGTCTAAAATATACAGTTGTACATCAGGAATAGGAGAACCAATTATACTCTTCTCGGAGTAAGCATCCGACATTCTCAGCGGACGATACGTTACATGTACTGTTGTTTCCGTAATTCCATACATGTTAATTAGCTGTGGTTGTTTATCACCGTGTCTGTTAAACCATGTAAGTAAACTTTCAGGACGAAGCATTTCTCCTCCAAAAATGATATACCGCAATGACAGATCCCCTGGTCGTCCCATACGCTCCTCCGCAAGCATAAACTGCTTGAATGCAGTTGGAGTCTGATTGAGTACAGTTACCTGCTCCGACTCGACCAGTTTATAAAAGAGCTCAGATGAGCGGCTGACAGAGTAAGGCACAATGACCAGACGTCCCCCGTATAACAAAGCCCCCCATAACTCCCATACCGAAAAATCAAAAGCGTACGAATGAAAAAACGTCCAAACATCTGTCTCCCTAAATCCAAACCAGGCATCGGTTGAGGAGAATAAACGGGCAATGTTTTGATGAGTGATCAAAACTCCCTTCGGCTTACCAGTAGTTCCCGAGGTATAGATCACATACGCAGCGTTATCTTCCATTACACCAGTATTAGGATTTTCGTTACACTCTACTAAGAGTTGTTTCTCTACCTCATCTAGACAAACAAATTGCGTCCGTTCTGCAGGATTTGAGGTTAACTTCCCCGCAAGTGACTTTTTCGTAAGCATAAGAGATATTTGTGCATCCTCCGTAATCATCCTTAACCTTTCCTCTGGATAATGAGGATCAAGTGGTACATAGGCTCCTCCACTTTTCAAAACAGCCAGAATGCTGATTACCATATCAAAGGAACGCTCCAGGCAAATCCCAACCAACACCTCAGGTCCTACCTTGCGACTAAGCAAGTAATGAGCCAGTTGGTTGGCACGTTTATTCAGTTGCTCGTAAGTCAAATGTTTTCCATCCAATGAAAGCGCTACCGCATAAGGTCTGTACTCAGCCTGCTTTTCAAAAAGAGTATGGATACAGTTTCTGCTGCTCCATCCCTGCCCGCCTTTATCTACATCATTTGTCCAATCCGTAAGTAAATCGTAATACCGTTTAAACATTTCTTCCACACATTCAGACGGGAGCACACTCTCATCGTAGTCCCAATGACTAACCAAAAACTCGTCATGCTCATAGCTCATATTATCCAAATAAACTCCAGGGGTAATGGATTGTCCAAATCCCATCTTTACTTGTGGAGGCAACGGAGATTCAGTAGCTCTTATTGGGTTGGTAAAAACAACTGGTAGAGAAAAAGAGTCTTCCTCGGAAGCAGTCATCATTTTTTTTCGCAACTCACCCAAACCACCGACAACTCCATGATCCAAATCGTTCTGGACAGTCTGCTGATAGATACGGGCCTTTTCAACTAGAGATGTATCGGAAGGTTCGATAATTACCCAACTCAGCGATGTAAAATCCCCTATCACTCGATCTATGTCAGGATGGAGATGCATACGGTTCCAATCAACGTACACAACAGTGAACGGCCGGGGACCATTCAAGTCCTTTAAAACCTGTGTAAACGCTGTAAATAGTATCATTTCAGGTTTGACCAACAGCTCTTCAGCTTTTTTCTTAATTTTCCTCCAATTGTGAATCTGAACTTCCAAGTGTTTATAGCCATACTTCAAATCGTCTCTTTTAAGATATGGCAAGCTGGGACCAGTTGGCAGCGAGATGAATTTCCCTTGCCAGTATAGGGATATTTCCTTACCTTCTTTTGTTCTTTTAAACCGCTTCATTGATTGCAAATATTCGCGGTACGTCAAATCTGGTACTTTCAGTAACGCTGTAGGATTTGTATATATCTCAAAAAGCTCATGATAAATCTTGGCCATACTGGCTCCATCTGCAATTAAAGCATCTACTGTTAAATGTATTCGAGCTGTTTTACCTGCTCTCAACGAAACTGAAAGGTCGAACAAGGGCCATTCATCGACACGGAAACACATACTAAGCTTTTCACGTCGCATAGACTCCACTCCATGCTCTCCTAACCCGTCTGAAAGAATAATTATTTTATACTCAGGTACTGAGGGCAGCACCTCTTGGGTTCCATTCTCACTTATGACAGTCCTCAACATATCATGTGTCTGAATGATCCGATTCCACGCGTTTTGCAAACGGGTAATATCCAGATCTTCAAGGTCAAACTCTTGATATATTCGGCAACTGACCTTTTTATGAATACGTTCAAAGAGTTGTGCTTGCTGCATGTCGGATAAGCGGAATCGAGAGTATTTATTTTCGGGAGAGAAAACAAGCGGTACAACCTTTTCAAGTTTTCTCTTTAAGGATACTTCATGCCAGTTATCCGGATTCGCCAATAGCTTAATGACCTGTATATATTCAGAAAACATAGAGCATATCGTGTTTTCTGTAAAATATTCTTCTACCACATCCCACTGAACAATTAACTGCTGGTCTCGCTCATATACCTGATGATCCAAATAAACCTGCGGAGTTTGCGAAATGGAGTATGACGCTTGGCTCAACCAGCTTCCCTCTGCCGCCTTTCCCCCATTATTCAGCATACTGGTAAATACCACTGGAACTGAAAGGTGTGGAGATTGTTTATTACGAACACGTAGCTCTCTCAAAGCTCTTATTCCGCTGACGGTACTATGATCCAAGTCATTCCAAAGCTGGCGTTGGTAGTTGGTCAGCTTATCTTTCAACGATAACTGCCGACTACTTTCATTCGAGCAAATATGAGTTGATACAAACGGTCCTACAATCTGGTCCACTTGCCGATGAACAGGTGGACGGTTAAAAAATGTAAGAATAATCGAAAAATTCTCATCTCTGCTCCAGTAAGATAGCAGTTCGTTGAAACATAAAATCAACAAAGCCGTCTGGGAAACTTCCATTTGAAGACATATTTCTTTTAAACGTCCCCAGGTGTCCCTATCTATAGACTGCTTATATCTTTTACGTTCAAAATAAGATTGACCCGAAGGATGCTCTGGATCAGAAGCATATGGAAGCGAAGGGCCGTTAGGTACGTTAGTGTACTTTTTCATCCAATATTCCAAGTCGTCTGAAAAGCGCCGTGACTCTTCATACTTTCGACTCATAGCTATATATTCTCTAAATGTAAATTCAAGTCTTGGAAGTTGGAACACAAGATTGTGGTATAGCATGTACCATTGCTTAAATAGTAGGGCAATACTATATCCATCCACGATCCATTCGTCGATACTAAAGTGAATTATATATTTCTCATATTGTAAACGGGATACGCAAATTTCGAATAATGGCCATTGGCCTACCTCATATAACCGATGTGACATCCGACTTCTAATCATCTTTAAATGAGAGTTTAATGCTTCAGAAGCTTCGTCCGACATATCATATACTCGAATCGTGTATTCCGGCACATCCTCCAGCACACGCTGAGACTGGTTAGGTAAAATCACTACTCGAAGCATCTCGTGGTACATCATCAGTTGGTTCCAAGATGCTACCAATCGGGCAATATCCAAATTGTATTCTTCCAGTTCGAAATAAATATGACAACCTACACGGTCAGATACGCCCCCAAAAAATTTGCCTATTGAAAACGATTCCTGCATATCCGATAGTGGAAATGGACGATAATTCGATAGAGATACCTCTGCTTCTGCAGATATTGCCGCAGCCTGTTCCTTCTGCAACTGCTGATTTTGGATCTGTTTATGCAGTTTGCGCAATACCTCTCTCTTTTCCCTTTCAGATAATAGTGAAAATCCCTCATTGTCTATCATCTTATCTCTCCTTCTGAATAAAAGAATTATGGCATAACACCATATGAAGAAAGACAAAGTTAAGTTCGGGTCAAATCAGTGTATCTTTTGCTTAAGACTTCATACAGCGCATCCAGCTCTTCTGATTGTAATGAATCTAAATTTGTATATTGACCCTTACCCTCTATAGCTTGCAGAAATTCCTCCAGATTTAAGTCGCTTACAACACGAGCGGACAACTCATTAATACAGTTGCTCTCTCCAAGAACTTCCATCGGTAGCGTTAGGCCCAATTCATGCTCTATTTCATATTTCAGCTTCGTGGCTGTAATGGAATCGAACCCGAACTCTTGCCAATTTCGATCAGCTTGTAAACCTTCTACATGCATGCCCAGTATAGAGGCAGTTTTATTTTTAAAGTATAAAGTAAGAATCTCCTGTGGATTTGATAACTCTCTTTCAACGCCAGATATGGATTGTGTCAACAGTTCAGGCATCAATGTAGAAGGCTTCGCTAACCCACTGCTTTCTTTATAACGGGATAACCAGTACCTTTGCTTGGCAAATACATAAGTCGGAAGATGTACTTTCCTTCTAGGCTCATCTTTATAGATGTGCTCCCATACAACAGAGACACCGTTCACCCAAAGCTTGGAGAGCGGAGCCCATTGATGGTGTTGAAGTAACATATCAAGATATATTTCACTTACTGCATCATCATTCATAAGATCACAAATACCATCTCTCACTATTTTTTGATCTGTTTGGTAAATGCCCACCTTCTTCACTTCTTTTGAGTTGTTTAGATAAATCCGGGCCTTTGAAATAAACTCCTCTAGCGAACTCACGACCAGTACGACCCTCTCTGGCATCTCATCCCGACCTGTTTGTAATGTATAGGCAACATCCTTTAGATTTAGATGGGTATGCCGCTCCACAAAATCTGCTGTTTCCTTCACGATCTCACGAAGGCTTTCTTGGGTACGGGCCGAGAAAAGCAAGGCGACCTGTTCTAACTCATCCGTTGGCTCTGCTTCGGTATGTTGTTCATACTCTTCCAAAACTATATGGGCGTTTACTCCTCCTGCACCAAAAATATTAATACCCGCACGTCGTGGTATTTCTTTATTGTTATGAGAATCTATTATTCTTTTCCATTCTGTTTTTTCCCGCACAACATAAAATGGGCTTTTATCAAGCTGCATGTGTGGATTTAATGTATTACAGTGGAGACTGGGCGGTAGCTGCTTATATTTGAGCGCCAAAATCACCTTCAAAAGACTGGCCATCCCGGAAGCTGCTTCAAGATGGCCGATATTAGTTTTCACAGACCCTAATCCGCAAAAAGGGGCAGACGTGGAAGCCAAATCAGAAACATCCGCCATCTCTTGAAAAGCACGTCTCATCCCTTCAATTTCAACTGAATCACCCAGCGCTGTTCCAGTGCCGTGAACTTCCATGTAAGTAATCGTGGATGCCTTAGCGCCACTTTGAGACAACGCTGACTTTATCACCTCTGCTTGACTAGCAGGATTAGGTGCTGTCAAAGATTTGGATCGCCCATTGTGATTAACCGCGCTTCCTTTAATTACAGCGTAAATTGAATCGTGATCAGCTATCGCTTGGGGGAGTGGCTTTAGTAGAAGTGCCCCTATCCCCTCTCCCCGAACAAATCCGTCTGCATTTTGATCAAACGTTTTACAGCGTCCTTCCCTACTTAGCATGCCTGCCACATCAAATGCAATCATATTCCGCGGTGACGCCAACACATTAACGCCCCCTACAAGGGCTGTACTACATTCGCCAGTATGAAGCGAACTAACAGCTCGATGAAGAGCTACGCCCGAACTGGAACAAGCAGTATCTACTGCCTCACTGGGACCATGAAAGTCAAAAAAATATGATGTTCGGTTTGCAATAAGAAAATGAGCATTAGTTACGATGGAATGGCTATCAACAGGAAGCTTTGATTCTGCAATTAAATCCGTATATTCATTGTTCGTTACACCGATAAATACCCCGGTCAGGCTACCAGCCAAAGCAGAAGGCTTGTAGCCGGCATCCTCAATGGTCTTCCACGCAACTTCAAGAAATTTTCGCTGCTGAGGGTCCATAATCTCAGCTTCCTTGGGAGACATATGGAAAAAGGAAGGCTCAAACGTATCAACATCCTTTAAAAACCCTCCCCACTTACATAGTGTTTTGTTCCTCTCTCTCATTGCATCCCCATGATACTCGCGCCAGTCCCAGCGATTAGACGGTATCTCCGTAATCAGATCATGACTATCACAAAGGTGTGTCCAAAATTCTTCGATGCTGTCGGATTGCGGCATCATCCCACCTATCCCAATTACGGCAATGGGCGTATAATCATCCTCGGCGTGAGACAAAGAAGACCTGCTTTCTTGGATTGGCTCTTCGAGCGGATCTTGCTTGAACGTGTCTAGGGGCTGGGGCTGGATAGAATCATTAACTTGATCATGAAAACGAAAAGGATTAACCGCTTTTGCCATAATATGTGTTCGTCCTACAAGACTATTCAACGTTGATTCCCCGGTAGAGCTGACGGAGGAAGACAAGGTGTTATAATACCTCGTCAGCTCCTGAGCATATTTACTACATAAATGCTGCACAAGTGAGTAGGGGGTAAGCTCCTTTAACTCAAAAAAAGCGGCAGGTGTTAAAGAAAGTCCCATTTTTTTATTTAGATCGTTGGCCAACTCCATCAATGTAATAGAGTTAAATCCATATTTGTCCATATCATCTTGAAGAGAGATATCTTGCTCACTTATGCTTGATATTTTACTAATTACACTAATTAAGTCCCTGGTTAATTTTTCTGATAGACTCGCATGGTCATTCATATACAAACCCCTCCTTTTAGTTGGCTTTAATTGTCATTAAAAAAAACAGCGTTAATTTTTTCGGCATCCCCATGGAGTATCGTGAGATGATTCTCGTTCATGGCCAAACCGTTTTCCAAAATCTTCACACCCTGTTCGGAACTTATGGAATCCAGACCTAACGTTTCCTTCATCAAATGCCGGGTAGGTTCATCTACTTGAATCCCCCCGTTTTTCCACATAGGCCAATTAATAGAGAGCGTTTTCCCATGCCTCCTTCCTTCCTTTCGCATGTTCTCACGTTTATAGGAGAAATTGTCCATAAAACTGTTTGCGTAAGCATAATCACACTGGCCCCTATTACCGAACTCTCCCGATATGGAAGAAAATAAGACGAACCAGTCCAGTGGCTCGTCCTTCGTTTCTTCATCCAAGTAAATTGTTCCTGACACCTTAGGAGCGATCACCTCCCGAATATCACTGAGTTTTTTTCGTAAAATTAGTGAGTCTCGAATTTCCCCCGCACAGTGCAGAATGCCATGTATCTGTCCAAAATGAATACGAGCCTGACGGATCAAGTGTTCGACATCTGTTCTGACAGAAATATCACTTTGAATATAAATCGCTTTCGCTCCTGTTTTTTTAAGCTTATCCAGGTTCCTGTGAATCCCCTCATGTAACGGAGAGCGTCCACTCAAGATTAATTTCGCGTGATATACCTTAGCCAAGTACAAAGCAATCTGGAAGCCGATCCCTCCCATGCCGCCTGTAATTAGATAAATCCCATTGTGTTTGAACGTAACACTTTGCCAAACTGACAAGTCACAGGCAACCAGCTTTTTTACTTGGCGGGTCTTTCCACTATAACGTACTTCCTGTCCTCCCCAACCTTTATCAATTTCCTTCTGCAAAATGGATGGAAGTAGTTTCAAATGGCTTGAGTCCACTCCCACCGTTCGCCCACGTAATTGCGGATGTTCAAGATGCAGGCTTTTTTGAAAGCCTCCAACAGCCGCATCAGTCGGCTCCGAGTTGAAATACATATACACAATGTGGACCTGACGGTCTACCCCTAATTCGGAGATAACGCGACTGATTTTAAAGATTGAAAATAGTCCTCGATCCATCTGTGTCATTTTGCTTCCTTTTTTACTTTTGTGATCGAGAGACCATAGATGTGCGATATGGGTATAGCCTGAAACTGATTTTTTTAAGTCCTGAAACAGTTGCCAATAATCTTTTTCATTGACCGGATTAAGCTCGTATACGAACTCATTTATACGTCGGAAATGATCTCCTTGTTGGACGAGGATGACCTTCTGGCCAATCAGACGAGACAACTCACTACTCAACCCTTCATTTTGAGCAAACAGGACGATCGTTCCGGTTTCCCCGTAATTAGGACCACTTTCACTTGTAATCTCCCAAGCTGGGCGATACATTAACGTTTGATTCACTTTTTTTTTTTTATCGGTCGCACTTTGTAGTCTCTGATCTTGACCAGAACACGACCTGCATCGTCAAGTAAGCATACGTCTAAACAAAGATTGTTTTCAGTTGCACGGTTTGAAAAAGTCGCATAGGCCATACAGTGACTCGGCAGCTCTCCATAAATTTCAATACTGCCCAGCCCAAAAGGTACAGCAGGACTGTCACTTTGTATATGTCGATTAGCCAAAAATCCTGCAGTCTGCAAGGCCCCTTCCAGCAAAACAGGGTGCAGCAGAAAGGAGTGAAAGCTTTCCTCCAGTCCTTCAGGCAAGTGAATACTCGAACAGGCCTCTACGGAATTGAACCATAGCTTGTGTACGGGCCGGAAGGTTGGACCGTATGTGAATCCTGCACTGTTATACAACTTGTACAATTCGCTTCCTTCCATAATTCCTTCGTAGCTATGAATGATCTCTTGTAGATTCAGTCGTTCCGTAGGACCATTCGGTAATTTTCCATACTGGATTTCACCTTGAGAGCAGAGTGATCCGTCTGCCTTACGCATCTGAAAATGGTGTCCGCTCTGACTTAGATGAATCGAAGTCCAGATGTCTATAGACGGTGTATCGAGATAGACTGGCTGTATCCATGTCACCTGTGATAGGCCAATAACATTTCGATAAGGATCTGCAAGCTCCCCAGCCATACGGGCCATCTCCAGATAGATCACCCCCGGAACCAGCATATGATCCTTTATCACATGTTCCCTCATATAAAAATCATCCGCACTGAATGTTTTTTTATAACAAGGGCCTTGCAATGTCGATTCATTACTGTCAATGAGTTCCGTCAGGCTAGCTTTAGCGACCGGCACAAACCAACCCTGCTGTTCTTCAGCAGGTTCAACCCAATAGCGACCACGGGAAAAGGGATATGTGGGTAACGAAACCCTATTTGGTAAAGGCTTGGTATATAAATGTTCCCAATCCATAACTTTTTCTCCGTTAACCCATAAGCGTGCAATTTCATCAAGCTTAGCAAGCTTTAAATCTAACGGTGCTTTCGTATCAATAGTGGATCGCGAGCTATCAATGACATATGCAGGTGAAGTAGTAGAGCTTGAATACATATACTCTGCCGGAATTCCATTAAGGTATCGTCGGAGCTTTACACATAAATCTGCACGATCCTTTGCAACTATCACAAGCCTTTGCTTTAATGCCTCCCTGCCAGTCTGAAGGGTGTACGCAATTTGCCGCAAGGTAGGACAGACAAACTGTTTCCCCTCTCCTTTGGGAACAGATTGAAGATTGACAACGAGAGCAAGGCTCGCAATTAATTGCTTCAGGCTAGAGTCGACATACAAATGCAGCCTATCAGGGTTCATCTCAAAACGTTTAATACATTCACTCTTCAGTTGGTTTAATAAAATAGGGTCATCAAATCCACATTCTGACAAGCAAGTCTCCATCTCTAAATCTTCTTCTGAGAGACAAGCGATCCTTGCAACCATTTCAGTCACTTCCTTCTCAAGATCGGAAGATAGCGATGTCGGAGTAGAGTCAGAGCTTGAAGCATTAGTTTGTGAGCTTTCTATAAAGCTGTACAAAGAATCCGCATATCGACAAAGCTCCTGTTCATGATGCGCTGATAAAACGATGAGTTGCGGTTCCTCCTCTTCCATTGAATGGAATTTACTAGTATACTCTTCAATCACAATATGGGCATTTACCCCGCTAAAACCAAAGGAACTGATTCCTGCCCGAAATGGGAGTTCGCGTCCTTCCACATCTTTAATCCGCTCCCATTCCTGAGTTTGCTCCAGCAAATAAAAAGGGGTGTCCTCAAGTTGGATATATGGATTAACTTGGTCTAAATTAGCAATTCCCGGTAACGTTTTATGCTGCATAGCTGTAATAATTTTCAGTATACCCGCTACGCCTGAAGCTGTTTCCAAATGACCAATATTCGGCTTTAAGGCACCAATTGCAATATGTTTGCCCGAATACTCTCGGTTCCATTGACTGTACAGCTTTTTGAAAGCCCGTTTCAATCCATTAATTTCAACGGGATCTCCCAAAGATGTTCCTGTTCCATGTGCTTCAATATAGCTCACTGTTCCTGGATCCATCCCTGCTTTTTCGTATGCTGATACAATCACTGCTGCCTGAGCATTAGGATTGGGGGCGGTGAGCGAGCTAGCCTTGCCACCATGATTGACAGCAGTTCCGCGAATCAGACCGTAAATATGATCCCGATCGCGAATCGCTCTGCTCAGCGGCTTCAGTAACAACATTCCTGCGCCTTCCCCTCGAACAGTACCATTTGCATCCTTATCGAATGTTCTGCACTTGCCATCAGGGCTCAAAATGCCTACACTGTCAAATGAAATATATAATGACGGGCTTGCAATGACGTTTACTCCACCCGCCAGAGCCAAATCACACTCCCCTTGATGAAGACACTCAACAGCTCGATGAATAGCAACCAATGAGCTGGAGCAAGCCGTATCAATCGGTTCACTTGGACCATGAAGGTCGAGTAAAAATGAAATTCGACCCGTGAGCATGTTATGCGCCCCACCCGTTAGAGCCTGTGCTTGACTGTCCACATTTCCTTTGGCTATAACGTCCGCGTAGTCATGTCCTGCTACGCCAATGAATACTCCCGTGTTACTTCCGGCCAACTTTCTCGGGTTATACCCTGCATCTTCGATAGCTTTCCACACCAGTTCTAAAGAAAGACGGTGCTGCGGATCCATAAGTTTGGCTTCTCTCGGGGATATTCCGAAAAATTCAGGATCGAACTTGTCCACTTCCTTCATAAAAGCGCCCCAAATGACGCGAGTCTTATCCTTATCGTCAGGGGATTCATTATAGTAATTCCGCCAGTTCCAGCGGTCTGGAGGAATTTCCGTCACCATACATTCTGACTGAACAAGTTTATTCCAGAAATCATTAAGGTCATCAGATTGAGGCATATACCCGCTAAACCCAATAATAGCTATCGGTTCATTTTCCGGGATAGCCAACTCTTCTTGTAGATGTTGTACGTCCTCAGCAAGCGCCTCAGGTGGCACGAGATGGGACTTTTGTCTTAAAGGAACTCTCTTAGTAAACTGGTCCCCGTACTCTTGAGCTATATGAAGAGCCAACTGTTCAACGTTAGGATACTCAAAAAACAGAGTTGGATATAATTGAACACCCAAACTCTGCTGGAGATTCTGGACGAGCCTGATTAAATCACTTGATTGAATACCCATGTCCATGAAATTACATGTCGGATCAAATTCCAACGGAGATATATGCATTGTGTGTCCAATTTTGTCTGTTAGGAATGATTTAACTTCGTTCAAGAGATCCTTGGCAACTGATTCCGATTCCTGCATAGTCTTAGCTTCACACCTTTCAAGTGCCGGTTTCCCATCCCCATCATTTCTTGAATTGAGTTTTTTGCACACAAAACCTTTCATTAAAACAAGCACTTTTCCAGCTGAATCTGTTAGTTCGATATCTCCTTCCCAAATCTCACTATTGGTTTTTACTTCTTGTACGCGACAATAGCACTCAGCAGGTAAATCCCCAAATATACACAGACGCTTTACCAACAACGGAATGAACCGGTCCTGCTTCTGCGGGTGCTGTAGCGCCAAGCGACAAAGAACTGCAGCGTCTAATAATGCAGGATGAACTGCATATTGCCGTCCATGCTTCATCTCACCCGTGAGCTTAAGATATCCCCATACACTTCTATCCTTTTTAGAAACCAACACTTCTTGTATGGTATGAAGAGACGGGCCGTATACCCCTGGTTTAGAATTGTACAATTCTCGACCATTGATTGGATGTTGATTGATAAAGGAAGGACGCGATAGGCTATAGTTTTTAATGTCTCCAGTCCTCAGCAGCACTCCCTTTGCAGCTGTTTTTACCTGCTCCGAGGTACTATACCGGAATCGATGAGTCATATAAGCCTTTCCATCTTCCTCTTCCACGTTGGTTATTATTTCTACCCGCTCTTCCTTTTGCAGACCAACCGGTTCTTGAAAAAGGAAGCTGTCGACTTGCATTACCGCAGTCTGGTGTACGGAGCATTGAAACGCTTCATAGGCCAAGCTGCAATACGTTACACCCAATAACGTTCGCTTTCCCTCAGAAACATGATCCCTTAAATAAGGGTCGTCATAGTTGTAGGTTGCCGTATGCGTAGGTTGGACAATGTCAAGTGCTGTCTGCTCTTCTTGAATCCAGTATGATTTACGATCAAAACAATAAGTCGGCAAAGGAGTACGCTTAGGTAACTGTGTACTGCGGTACAACGTTTCCCAATGAACCGTGGCTCCGTTCACCCAATGACGGGCAATGGTTTCCAACCCATCGTTGTCCGTCATAATTTTCGGGTAACGTGATGAGGAAACACTTCCTCTAAATAAAGCATGAACTGTTCCCCTATTCAAAAAAATCATAAGTTTGTCAGTAAGCTCTTCTATGCTGCTCGTCACCAAGGCAAGCCGTTCTTTCATCTCTTTGCGCCCTGTTTGTAGTGTATATGCAATCGACTCCAAGATTAAGGTTTCTTTCATCTCTGAGTTCTGCCGTTGTGCAATAAAAGCAAGGAGCTTTTTGACATAACCTCTTAGGCTGTTCTCAGTAAGGGCAGACAATACTACTAGCACTGGTTTGGAGGATGACGTGACCAACGTATCTTTGATATACTCTTCCACAATCAGATGAGCGTTAGATCCCCCGGCTCCAAATGAGCTGATACCCGCTCTTCTAGGTAGTGTTTTTAAATATCCATCCTCCGTCACAGTTGAACGCTTCCAGTCCGAAAGTTTGCGTTGTACATGAAACGGTGAATCTTCAAAAGCTATAAACGGATTTAATCTGTCAACATGAAGTGTAGGTACCATCTTGCCGTACCTCATTTGCAGTAGCACCTTCGTTAAAGCAGAAATACCTGATGCTGCCTCCAAATGACCGAGATTGGACTTGATCGAGCCTATAGAACAAAAGTTCTTCTTGTCTGTATATTTTGAAAAGGCAAGGCTTAAGGCGCGAATTTCTATAGGATCACCCAGAGTCGTGCCTGTCGCATGCGCATCTACATAATTAATCGTTTCCGGGTTTACCCTCGCACGCTGCAACGATTGTTCTATTACGTCTAACTGAGCATTGAGACTAGGTGTTGTAAAGGTGCTTGATTGACCACTGTTATTAACAGCTGTCCCTTTAATGACTCCATAAATATAATCCTGATCCTGAATAGCTTTATCTAGTGGTTTTAATAGGACGGCTCCTACTCCTTCTCCTTCTACAAAGCCCTCTCCGTCCTCACCAAACGACCTATTCTGATTTGAATTGGACAAATTGTTCAAGTTAGCCAATCTTACAAGCTGTCTTGGATGTAAAATTAGATTGATTCCGCCGGCTATTGCCATGCTACAATCTCCGCGCCAAATACTTCCGCATGCATTATGAATCGCAGATAGCGACGAAGAACATGCTGTATCTATGGCCATACTGGGTCCTGTAAAGTTAAAGAAGTGGGAGGTACGGTTGGCGATTAGCCAATAGGCGGATTGGGCGTTCGTCGCTGTGCCATTTTCCCATGCACGGGTAGAAATTTGTCCGTAAGCACCGTACATAACACCGACAAACACACCCACCTTCTCTCCCCTTTCAGCCAGGGTTTGTCCTGGGTAACCCGCATCTTCTAGGAGTGACCATGTAGTCTCAAGGAACAGTCGCTCCTGCGGGTCCATCTCTCGGGCATGATCTTCGGAAATCTGGAACAATTCTGCATCAAACATGTCCACATTCCGAATAAAGCCCCCCCACTTGCTGCTACCTTTGCCCTGTTCACGGTTATGAGGATCATAATAACGCCGCCAATCCCAGCGTTCAGCCGGAATCTCGGTAACACAATTACGTGAGTTAACTAAATTATCCCAATACTCATCCAAATTATCGGCTAAAGGATAACGACCAGCTAAACCGATGATTGCTATATCTTTTTCTCTTGAAGTCTCCTCATCATCTAAAAGTAAAATATCTCTATCTATCTGTCCGATCTGTGTGTCTTGTGCTTGCAAGGAGTCTTGTTTTTCAGGTGTACGAATAGATAGCTGTAAAGCTGGTCGGGACGAGGGCTCAACCTCCTCTTTCACTTGGAAAAGATCAATCAACCTTTCCCGGTATTCTTGAGTAAAGTAAGTTCCCAACGCTTCTACAGTTGAGTATTCAAAAAACAGCGTAGCTGGAAGCTTGGGGAAATCCCGTTCAAGTTCTTTATTTAATTCAATAATAATTAGAGAATCCACGCCAATTTCGTTAAAAACTGTGTCTCTATCAATCTTTTTCAGATCAATTTTTAATTTTTCTGATAGCTTGTGTATCAAATATTCACAAATTGCCTCAAACAAATCCTCTTCCTTCAGCTCCCGCTTCAGGTCTGGTGTTCGATACATCTTTGGTGCAACCAGATTTTTTCTGTATTCAGGCGAGAAGAACTGGGGCGCTTCCTTCGTTCCGACAGATATTGTAGATACTTCAGCCATACTTTTCGTAGAGCCATCCAAAATTACCGTACCATCCCCTTCTGCTAGAATAACGGATTGATCATTGACCCCATGTTCATTCCTCAGACCATAAATATCTACATGTCGAAATCCGTTAAGAAGCAATACTTCTTTCCAAGCATCAGCACTTAACAACGGAGAATTTTTAATTCTGTATTGATCTTCAAAATTCCACCATCCATCTGTTAAGCCAAACGTTAAAGTGGAAAAGTTTTGGAAATACGTTATCTCATTGATGACCAGCAGCCCGTTTGTTTTGAGCACTTCTTTTATATGTTGACAAGTTTGCTCTAGTGAGCGTGTAGCATGAAGAACGTTGGTTGCCAAAATCAAATCAAAACTGTCTGGCAAAAACTCTTGACTACAGGGAGACTGCTCGATATCAAGTACTTGAAACCGGATATTTTTATATTTACCACCATACACTGCTGAACCATGGGTTGTGAAACTGGCAGAAACATCTGTATATACATATTCAATCTTTTCGGAATAATCGTTTAATCCATCTAAAACTAGAGCACTAGTGGCCCCCGTTCCAGCTCCGATTTCCAATATTCGTATTATATCAGTACCACTAGTTCTCAAACGCTTTTGTACATAACTACTCACTGCTTCAGCTACCAATCCATTGTAGTAATCCAATATAACATTTCCCTGATAAATGCCTTGGACAAGTTCTTTTGAACCATCAGGAAACATAACTGTGATGTAATCCTTCTGCCCCTTCAGAACTTCCGTATAATTAGTTACACATTGCCAAAGCAATTGACAGTAAGGAGCCAGGGAGGGGTAAGAAACATTAAAGGCTTCTTTCTTTTGCAACAGGACTGATATATCCAAGTGAACCTTTTCATCGGTTACCAAATCAGTAGTTACTAACTCTTCCCCGATACGGCTTATGAAGCCTCCACGTTCAAGGATATCCAGCATTGCGTCAAAAAGCCGTTCATACTTGGGGATAATACCAAAATCTTTTTTCAGTTTTAAATTAGACCAACATTCACCAGAAGTTTGAAAACGACCGCTCTTCCAGAAATATTCTAAAAGTAAATATAAAGAAAAAGTTTCTAGCTCCTTAAACCCTCTCTTCAGCTGATCAATTTGCTGCTGTCTGTCTTCGGACAGCTCCGAGTGGAGTCGGACATCCTGGACTATAGAAGGGACCTTGGGCAAATATACTTTTTTCCGAACTTCAGTAGCAAATCCAAGCTTTCGAGTCAACTCCGATGAGGCTTTGAATATGATTAGTTGTGTTACTGGATGTATAAGTGATTGCTCGATGAGTTGCATTCCTTCAGCAGTCTGAATAGGAAGCATCCCTGCCTCAGTCAACAGTCTGTGATATCGTTCTGTAGCAACGGCCCCTGTACTTCCCCAAAAGCTCCAGTTCATTACTTTCACAGGAAATGGAACTTTTTTCCCCATCCATGCTGCAAAAGCATCCTGAAATGAACAAGCCGCACTATAATGACACTGCCCAGTGTTCCCCAAAATCGCATTAGTTGAAGAAAAAAACATCATAAAATCAAGAGATTCTTCCCGGAACACGTCATAGAGGGTAACACTCCCTTTAAGCTTCGGGCTGAGTACTTTCTTGAATGTGTCCTCATTCATAAATCCAATTCTCATATCCTGAAGAACCATAGCTGTATGAAATACACCATGCACAGAGCCGTACATTAGCTTGGTCTGTTCAAGTGTTTGTCTGATACTGTTCGGATCGGTAATATCCGTCTGTATATATTGAGCCTCTCCACCCGCCTGACGAATGAGTTCGAGCTTCTTTTGCATTTCCTCATCTTGTGGGCTTCGCCCCATAAGGATTAAACGTGCCTGAGATGTACTTGCCAAATATAAAGCCAGTTCAAACCCAATGCCTCCTGCTCCTGCAATCCAGTACACTCCTTGGTGTCTAATTGCTGATCCCTCGGCAAACGGAAGATCCAACTTGATGAGTCTACGAATATAACGCTTTCCACCACGGACAGCCACTTCACCTGTTGTTCCTTGAAGCATTTCTTTTACAACAACATCAGCATAAACCTGCAGAGGTGCTGACTCCTTACTGTTTGTAGCAGGAAGGTCCACGAGGAGCATGGACACTGATGGATACTCCAACGAAGCACCCTTCAGAAATCCACTGATTCCTGCATGTAGCGGAGAAATTTCCTCACCGGGCACTACCTCAAATAGTCCGTTTGTTACTGTAATCATCCGAATTTCCTGTGCAGAGCTTAATGCTTTGCTAAGATAAAACAGAGCCATAAGACCGGTATTCTGTTCCTCATCCCAGTGAAGAAAATCAGCTTGCTTCAGCGGATTTGACATGTCTGTTAGGAAAAAAATGTATCTGACTTCCTGATCCTCTATCCAAGCTTTGTAAGAAGGAACATCATTATACCCGAGAACGACATCCTCCGGAGATGACATGGAGGTTTTTTCCCCCAGTTGAGCTTCAATAACCGTTAAGCCATGATACTGTAAAGCCTTTATGAACGCTAACTTGTGCAGGTTGGTTTCTTTATTACTCGATACAACTAATACCTTCCCATATTTATCTGATGCATATTCTTTGTTGTGCACATCCTCAACAGCTACCCATTGAGGAACAAAAAGATGGGCATCTCGTTTTTCCTTGACTTCACGGGATGAAAGGTTATGAAAGCTAACGCATATTTTTCCCTGTTGATCGAGCAATGCCAGATCATGAATATCTTTACCTCGATTGATCGCATATACATAATAATCACAAGCACGTAGTGGCTCCATGACATGAATATGTTCGGCAGAAAAGGGGAGCTTGGATACGCCCTTTTCTGTATTTTGGTTGAACAAACAGCCCATGGCTTGCAATACACTGTCCATCAACACAGGGTGAATATTGTATTCACTCAGTTCATTCTCAAATTCACTTTTCAGATGAATCTGACCAAGGGCCTCTTTTTCACTGTAGTAAATCATTTCCATCGCCTGAAAATATGGACCATAAGCAATACCACTACCCTCAGCAATCTGTTCGTAGAACCGTTTTTTCGTTAATTCATACGGACAGCGCCTTCTAATATCGTCGATTGAGACATAATCCGTCGGCATCTGATGATCAGCTGTTTCCAGAACAATAGACCCTTTGGAATGCAATATAATGCCTTCGGGCGTTATGCTTTCGATCTGAAAACAGTAGCCATCGTCTTCTTCCTGCATAGAAATCAGTACTTCAGCTACTGTACTCTCATGTATAATCAGGGGCTGCAGCCAATAGATGTTTTTCAAATGCCATGCCGTTGCCTTTCCTATTCGTTCTGCTACCTGTATGACCATTTCCAAATAGCCTGTTCCAGGAAATACACACTCTCCGTTCACGATGTGAGCGCCTACAATTGCATCTGAAACGCTCCATAATTTACGGAACACTAGCCCTTTTTTAATGCTCTTAGACAGAAGGACCTCGTCCAGCATGGAATTTAGCGCAAGATTGCCACGATTCGTTCCGTATTGCGGTTTACTATTTCGTACCGTTATCCAGTGTGATTCCTTACGGAAAGGATAGGTTGGTAGGGGCACTCTATTGGGTACACCATTGGAATAAAGTAAATTCCAGTTCAGTTTATAACCGTTTACCCACAGTTTAGCTAACTTAAGACCTTGACGTCGTTCAACCAGTTCTGTGACAATCTCGTCCAATTCCCCGTCATCAAATATGGATTCCATCCCCGTTGTGCCCACGGTTGTATATACATTAGAAGGAAGTTCACTTTGTTTTATATAGCGGTCCAGCACTACCTTTAGTTCTGCCACATCTGAGACGAGCATGGCAAGCCGTTCCCGCATTGGTTCACGACCGATTTGTAACGTATAAGCTATAGACTCCAGTTTGACAGGAGAACCGTGGGCTTCTAACTCATATAAATAGCTAAGTAATTGCTTCGCCCGATCTTCCAGTTCCTTTTTTTGTTTCGCGGAAAGAACAATCAGAACTTGATGATCTCCCAGGTCTGATGTACATACCTCCTGAGGTTCACCAGAGTACTCTTCCAGGAGAACATGTGCATTTGTTCCACCAAAACCAAAAGAACTAACCCCGCCCCGTAGCGGCAATTGATTACCTGATTTATTCTTTAGCCGCGTCCAGGCCTGGGTTTCTCCGATCAAATATAGCGGACTCCCATCCAGGGAGATATAAGGGTTAAGCTCCTTTCTATGCAAATTCCCCGGAATTTGCTTGTAGTATAACGACAACACTACCTTAATTAAGCCAGCTAATCCAGCCATTGCCTCCAAATGACCGATATTCGTCTTAACTGAACCAACGCCACAGTGAGGAAGCCTGGCTGGAGGATGACCCCACTCTTCATAAAGGGCACTAAGTGCTTGTAACATACCATCTAGTTCAATAGGATCGCCGAGCGCAGTTCCGGTTCCATGTGCTTCTAAATATCCTAAAGAAGTAGGGTCAAAGCCCGCATCATGAAAAGCACGTCTTATCAAATCACATTGGGCAGTGCTGCTAGGAGCCGTTAGAGAATTGGTCTTCCCTCCGTGATTGACCGCCGAACCTTTGATGACTGCATAAATATGATCACCATCCTCCACTGCCTTGGAAAGATGCTTCAAATAAATGACGGCGCATCCTTCCCCACGAACATAGCCGTTTGCCGATGAATCAAAAGCTTTACATCGCCCGTCTTTACTAAGCATATTGATTTTACTCAGTGCAACATGAGCAAACGGACTCAGAATCAAATTAACTCCACCAGCAAAAGCTGTATCACAAGCACCGCTACGAATAGCTTCCACTGCACGATTCACACTAACTAATGAACTAGAGCAAGCGGTATTCAAAAGCTCACTCGGACCTTTTAAATCATAAAAATATGATATTCGGTTTGAAATGACATTGGCAGCAATCCCGGATAAGGTGTGCGAATCAATATCATGTTCACGCATCAGAATTTCAGCATAGTCAGAGCTGGTAGCGCCGATAAATACCCCTGTGTTTGAACCGGCAAGATCAGAAGCTTTATATCCTGCATTTTCAATCGTCTCCCATACCGTTTCGAGCATCATTCGCTGCTGTGGGTCCATCAATTCTGCCTCCCGGGGGGAGATACCGAAAAAAGAGGCATCAAATTTATCGATATCTGAGATAAATCCCCCCCATTTTGAAACAGATTTATTCGGGTCCTCATTGCTTTTATCATAAAAGTGAGTCCAGTCCCATCGATCTGCAGGAATCTCCGTAATTAAATCTTTTTCCTTTATAATATTATTCCAAAAAACATCTAAATCAGGTGATCCTGGAAGTTTTCCGCTCATTCCTATAATTGCGATGTCCTTTTCACCGGACGGAGAGGCTATATATTTTATTTCCGAGCTCTTCGCAGAACAACTCTCGTTTAACGACTCCTCTTCCCCCTGCCGTGTGGTCAAGGAAAGTTCGTCACAGTGAATGTACGCCAGTTTATCAAAATAAGTCACACTCAGATAGTGGGCAAAACGATGAATCGTAGAATACGTATAAAATAACGTAGGCATAGTTTTCACATCGTAATGCTTATTGATCGCAACAGAAAGACTCGTAAACGAAATAGAATCAAATCCCATTGAACCGAAATTAGCATGTACATCCAGACTTTCAGGTGGCTGTTTCTTCATATCAGAAATAAAGCACACCATTTGACGTTCGACTAAACCTTGTAATGCCTCAGTCGGATTTCTGGACATAACAGTTTGTTGCATCTCGCACCTTTTCGCCTTTACTGCCAAGGGTTTGATGCCAAAGATTTGTTGGAGCGTTATCAGATCCATGGAGATAAGTAGTGTCCGATTTACTTTCTGATTAGGTGTCATCGGATAGCCTGTAACATAGACAAACAGAGCAGGAAGCATGTAACTCGGTAATAAACAAGTGATTTCCTCCCGTAAAACTGATATATCAGGTGGATGCTCCTGGTTGTCAGGGATTAAGAAGGCAGTTAATTGTTTATCGTCTCCTTCCTCTCTGACTACTACAATAGCTTGGGATATCCCCTCCACTTGCTGTATGGCGTCCTCAACTTCACCTATTTCAATACGAAAACCCCGAATTTTTACTTGATGGTCCAAACGCCCTAGGCACTCTACTGTACCGTCTTGTAAATAGCGGGCCTGATCCCCTGTTTTATATATTTTTGAACTAAAATCATTTAGAAAGGGGTTGGTCAAGAAGCTCTGCTTCGTCTCCTCATCCCGATTCAAATAACCCGTAGCAACTCCATCACCGCCTATATACAACTCCCCAACCATACCTATGGGTACAGGTTTTAAAGCAGCATCCAAAACATAGAACTGGGTATTTGCGATAGGGCGACCAATTGTGATTTTCCTGCCCGTCTCCATCTTGTCAATGGAGGACCATATAGTTGTTTCAGTTGGTCCGTACATATTCCATAGCTCAGAGCTTAACTGAAGCAAACGATTGGACAGGTCGTACCTCAACGGTTCGCCACCGCACAATATTTTTAAATTCAGCGGTGTATTCCAGCCTGCTGCAAGTAACATTTTCCATGTAGCCGGTGTTGCCTGCATTATGGTTATATTGCCTTTCGAAAGAGTTTCAAGTAATCGAATACCATCTCTTTGTATCTCTTCTGTTGCGATTTCCAGTTTCCCCCCTACAATTAAAGGTAAATATAACTCCAACCCCGCGATATCAAAACATATGGTCGTCACTGCTAGCAGCATATCTTCAGAGGTACATCCCGGTCGTTGAGCCATTGAACACAGAAAATTGCTTAAGCCTCGGTGATTGATGATGATCCCTTTGGGTTTGCCCGTTGATCCTGATGTAAATATGAGATATACCGGATCTTCCGGTGCAATTGAAACTACAGACTCAATCGGTTCCAATTCTTCTTGAGTGAACGGATGGGTCCTGATGCTGTCCACGTATAACACCGTTCCATCGAATTTTGGTAACTTTCGATATATAGAGGAATGCGTTAGTACAAAATAAAGTGAACTCTCCTTAAACATATCTGAGAGTCGAGCTTGAGGGTACGCAGGATCAAGTGGGATATATACACCACCAGACATTTGTACACCGATCAAAGCAGGCAAAAGATCCAGAGAACGTTCTAAATAGATTCCAACAAAGCTTCCCTTTACGACTCCCTTCATACGCAAGAATAAGGCAATTTGCTTAGCTCGTTGAAATACATCAACATAAGTAAGGCTTTCTCCTTGGCATACTACTGCAACAGAATCAGGTGATTTCTTTACCTGATTTATAAATAAGTCAAGGAAAGTTTGATGTTGAGAAAAGTCAATACGCGTATCATTCCACTCATAAAGAATCATTTGAGATTCTTCCTTAGACAATAAAGAAATATCAGATAAAGGAGTATGAATCTGATTCCCGATTGCTTCTAGCGCCCGGACATAGCAAGAGGCTATGGATTCTATCGTTTTAGCTGAATATAATTCAGGATTATATTTCAAATGGAACAGGCATCCATCCTTATGCTCTATTACTTCCAGTGTCAAATCAAACTCTCCAAGTTGGTGGATACTATGCATTGGCTCTAAAAACATATCGTCTGGTTCATTCTTTATCCAGTTTTGGAAGTAAAAAGCCGCTTGAAACAAAATGGGCTTGCCCGTTGAGTGAAGTTGCTGAAAATCACGTACCAATCTGTAATATGGATATTGACTATGTTCAATTGATAAAAGCACTGTCTGTTGTACTTTCTCTATCAACGAGAGAAATGTGTCATGATCATCAACTTCACTACGAATTACAATCATATTCATGAAATGTCCTATCACATTTTCAAAACGAATATCCGGCCTGCCCGCAACCGGAGTTCCAATGGAGATATCATGCTGATTACTGAAGCGTGAAAGCACCCATTGGTAGGCTGCCATCATGGTGGAGAATAACGTTACTGGTTTTGAGGTAGCTATGGATTTAAGACCGGCGAGCAGTTCTCCGTCAATCGAAAAGGAAAAAGCTGTCCCTTCATAAGAAGGGACAGAAGATGAACTTTGTATCACAGGGAGCTCTAAAGACGGTGCTTCCTTGGATAACTTATCTAGCCAAAAATTTCGGTCCTGTTTAGACTTCTCGCTTTTCAGATAATTCTGTTCGTACTGAATATATTCAGAATAGTCTGCACGTCGTGCTTGTAACAGAGGAATGTCACCTATTCGAATTGCATCATAACATGTCTTCAAATCATTCATAAAAATTTGGGATGATATCCCGTCCAACACAATGTGATGGAAGGTACACAATAAGATGCTATTACCTCCCTCAACATCATAAAGACTTACCCGAAAAAGAGGCCCAGCTTCAAAATTAAATGGCTTCTTGATTTCAACCCATAATTGCTGTATGAGGTCCTCTTTTGTCTTCGCAATGATTGGAACTCGTTTAATTACAGGGGTAGAGAAGGCTTCTGTCTGCTGTAAAGGAAAAAATTCTTCATCCCGAGGCACCATTACCGTACGGAGGACCTTATGAAATGAAACCATATATTCTAAGGATAGCTGTAATATTTGTAAATTTATTTTAGGAGATACGAACAATGCCCCTGGCGTATGATACGCATAACTTTCAGGAGACATTTGGCATTCCAGCCACAGCCCTTTTTGTCCCTCGGTTAACTCCGTTTTAACTGGTTGAGCTCGGTTCGTCTGGAGTAACAACTCCAGAGCTTCATCACGCTTAAGTTGACCTTTAGAGAATTTCTGATAGATGTCATGCTCTATCATCCATCTCACCTCTTTCAACAAATGATGTAACCACTTCTTTTAATTTCAATGTCGTATCCAATGAGAGTTTCCCTTCTTCGATACATGACAAGAGCATATTACTTAAATAATAATCAAAGGAAGTCTTAGTATGGGGTGCTGCCCCCTTTTCCAGTAAAACTCTCTCCAGCTTTTCAATGGTAAAACAATCAAAAAACTCAGCTAAAGTGACTGATACACCATAGGTATTCTCAATAGCTTTTATCATTCGCAAAGCTACCAAGGAGTCCATTCCATACTTGTCAAACTTTTGGTCGACCTGAATTTTTTCCACTTTTAAGGCCAACAAAGAAGAAAGCAGCTCGAGCAAATAAGCCCGTATGCCTTGAACAGCATGCCTAGAGCTATTCGTCTGTATGGGCAATGATTCGTCCATCGATGAATCGGTTTCAACCCAATACCTTTCACGCTCAAAGGGGTACAAAGGCAGATCAAGCAGTGAACAAGCCAACGGCGAATAAAGTTGTTCCATGTCCACCTCACCACCATGCACCCAATGTTCTGCCACCATGCGTAAATCATCTTCTGTTGCTTGAATGAATTGCACGGTATGATACGAAACTCCCGTTTTATATCTACTCTGGAAAATGTCTGGACCAGCGAAGTCTCCATTTCGCGCTCGTTCCAGAGCTTCCAATGCTGCTGACTGATTTTGTACTACAAGGGCAAGGCGTTCTTCCATAGGCTCCCTACGAGACAGGGAATAAGCTACATCCTTCAGGCAAAGAGAAATCATATTTTTACTATAAAAATTATAGAAATTATCAATAAGAACTGCTAGACGCTCCTCGCTTCGGGCTGAAAAAAACAACAAAAAGGGCCCATCACTCCTATCCGTTACAGGTGCTTTTACTTTAGGCAGATACTCTTCTACAATAAGTGCCGTGTTTGTTCCTCCTGCGCCAAATCCGTTTATCAGTACGCGTAACGGAACTTCAAAATTGATTCCACTATCATCATTTCTTTTCGGACGGTACCAGTCCGACACCTGCCTTTGAATGTGAAGAACAGTATCTTTCAAATCAATTCGAGGATTAAGGCTATCTTCGTGCAAGGTCGGAACCAGTTTTCTATGGACAAACTGCAATATAACCTTGGTCAACTGGGACATACCAGATGCTGCTTCCAGATGGCCTATATTAGATTTGACAGATCCGATTGCACACGCGGTTTCCTCACTACGGCAGAATTGAAATACCCTCTTTATTGCATCGATTTCGACTGCATCTCCCAATGAGGACCCATTAGAAGCTGTCTCAATATACGATATGGTATCGGGGGTAACATCTGCATCTTCCATTGCCCGCTGTATTAATTCCACCTGCGCTTCACTAGAAGGAACCTTGTATGCACTGCTTCTCCCGTTGTGGTTGGTAGCGCTACCCTTAATTTTGCATAGGATTCTATCATGATCCGCTTCAGCTTTTGCCAACATTTTAAGTACCACAGCACCAGCTCCGTCACCTGGCAGATAACCGTCCCCGTCGCCCAGACTAAGGCTACGGTCGCGGCTGCCAAGCAACTTCGCCTGTGATAAGCCTACATACTTATAAGCATGGAGATTCAAGTTAACTCCTCCAACAATTGCCATAGTGCATTCTCCGGAACGGAGGCTATTCATGGCCAGATGTAGGGCTGTAAGTGAAGACGAGCATGCAGTATCCACCGCCATGCTAGGACCATGAATTCCTAGAAAGTAAGATATTCGATTGGCTATGGACCAGTAAGAACTACCAGAAAGAATAGCCCCTACAAGTTTATCTTTTGCTACCCAAGGATACGGTTGGTACATCGCTCCGATGAAAACGCCCACGCGTCCTCCTTCTTTTTCAACTTCAGCCAGTTTGGCCTTGGAATATCCTGACTTTTCCAAAGCATGCCAAACCACTTCAAGCATAATTCTCTCTTGAGGATCAATATTTTCGGCCTCACGGGGAGAGATATTAAAAAATAACGGATCGAATTGGTCGACATCTCGAATAAAGCCCCCCCATTTACCCGAGATTTTTAAAGGGTCAAGCTCATTTGAAGCTCTTTGATAATATTGATCTGCATTCCATCTTTCGGTTGGAACTTCCCTAATACAGCTTTCCCCTTTAATTAAATGATTCCAGAATTGCTCAGTGTTGTCTGACTCGGGATATCTTCCGCTTAAACCAATAACCGCTGCCTCTTTTTCTATAGATGGAGAAGAAACCTCTGTAGCAGAAGTCTCGGAAGAAAAGCTTGAAAGATTGGTAACAGGGATATTGGAGATGTTTTTGCTTACATCCGTCGATTGTATTTCCAAAAAAGAGAGCGCTCGTTGTTGATAATGCCCCAGCAAATGAGCACTCACATCATATACCGTTGAAAACTCGATAAAAACGCTTCGAGCTTCTGTTCCAAATGCTTTTTCCACCTCAAGACCCATCTCAATCAACATAATTGAGTCAGCTCCATACTTGTCAAAGGTGTCTTTATTACGGATTCTGTCCACCGGAACCTTCGTCGCCTTGGAAACTACCCCCTTAACCCACGAAACCAAACGCTTTAAGAGAGAAGGCTCCATCATATCTGTCGTTATTGATGATATAGCGACTTCCGAATGATCCTCGCCCAACGAACGACGCATCCAGTCCCGAACCTGAATGCCCCATCCTTCAATAACTGTTACACGTGGGTAATCGGAAGCTATCAACATCTCAAACGCCTCTAAAGCGTTTTCGGTTTGCAAGGTGGATATGCCTGTCTCACTCTCGATTCTTCGCTTTAGATCGGCATGCATTCCCATGCCTCCCTCTTCCCATAAAGACCAGTTAATGGATAATGAAGTTCCCTGGCAATTTCCTGCACGAACATGGTGCTGTCTTCGTTCTATCCACATATCCATAAAACGATTAGCAAAAGCATAATCAGCCTGTCCCTGGCTCCCGACTACAGCAGCAATGGAGGAGAAACCCACAAAAAACTCAAGAGGCTCTCTCCTGCTCAATCTATCCAGATGAATAATACCATCTACTTTTGCGGCAAGCACCGCTTTTAGCCCCTTGCCTGTTTTATTCGTTAACAGAGAATCGTTCGTCACCCCAGCGGCATGAACAATACCGTGAATTTGGCCAAAACGCTTCTTAAAAAACTCAAATAGCCTTACCGTTTCTGAGTAGTTTGATATATCGGCTTTCATATACAATACGTCTATGGCAATCTTACGTAGTTCTTCCAACTCTATCGTCTTTTCTGGTGTCAATTCTGAACGTCCTACCAACACAAGCGAGCAAGCACGACTAGCTGCCAAATATCGGGCGATAATAAGTCCTATACCACCTAATCCACCAGTAATAACGTATACAGGTCTGCCTCTCTTCTTATTTAAAGAAGCAGCAGGGGAAGATATACGAAGATCGGTGGCATCCACTTCATCCAAAACTCGAAGCTTTCGGTTGTCATCTCTATAAGCGACCTCTTGAAATGCTTCGCCGATAGAAACAACTTCGGAATGCAATACTTTGGCAATCTGCAGCGCTGAATCGTCAATACAGACCGTTTTATACATAATCCGATGGTTCTCCATACAAACGCTTTTAACAAAGGCGCTTGCGCATACGCTCTCCCACTCCGAACGTGAATTGACATAAGCAAGCAGGACTCGAACATGACCTATCGTCTCCTTTTCAACCGCTTGGGTGAAGTAAAGCAGACGCAATGCCAGTCTATGCACAAGTTCCGGTTCAGCTTGATCTGGCTTCGCTCCATGCCTATGTCCCTGCAAATAAATGATATGAGTCCACGACATATCTTTTTTACGAAACATCTCAAAAATCTTTTGATAATTATCCGGATCGTCTAGGTTCAATTCCAATCCGAAGCTCGTTTGCTCACCTGAACCTCCTGCATGTATCCAAGTGACAGATTTATAATATTTACCAATTTCATTTTTTAGATGTGGGTACTGCCCATCTTCATCTATAATGAGCAAGTTTCCTTGTGCTGTTAAGACAGGCGCCTCCAGCTCGGCTGTTATCCAAGAATCCTGTACATAAATCATCTCTTTGGATTTTTTTATAGCCGTTGGAGAATCATCCTTATGTCTGAAGGAAAGACCATCTACACGAACCAGAACTTGGCCATGTAGATCTGTCATGGTAAATGAATACCCTTTTGGCTGTCTTACGGTATGAACATAACATTGTCTTGTTAAACTTTTGTAAATTTCAATTTCGCGAATCATATACGGGAGTCTTAATTCGTTTTCAACTTCGTTCCAAGTAAGTGCAATTACCGACTGTAACCCTCCGTCTAGTAGAGCAGGATGAAGCCAAACTTGATCGCTCCATTCAATTTCCTCGGACAAGCTTATGAAAGCAAGCGCCTCATTTTCGTTATAATACAATTCTTCCAAGGTTTTAAAACTGCTTCCATACTGGAAATTTAATTTCTGAAAACTTGAGTAACAAAAATCCTTGGATAAATTGTGACAGCACCGCGTACGAATAGCGTGAAGATCAAGCCGTTCGTCGCCTCTAGGATCATTTCCATAAACAAGTGTTCCCTTGCAATGTATGATGGGAGTCTCCTGTTGTACAGAAAAAATATTAAATTCTGTAGTTGGATCTTGATCCTTAAGAGGGCTCAGACTGATGTTCGTACACTGGGGCTCTTCTGTGATCACAAGCGGAGAGAGCCAAACTACATTTTGAATCTTTGTAACTGTCCCTCCAGGCTTCGACCATCCCCCAACTGCTCTTGCCATTTCTATCATGGCTGTACCCGGAACTAAATGATCCCCTTGAATTATATGGTCCTTAATATACTCTTCGCTTCTATTAAATACTTTCTCATAAAGCATACCAGCAAAGGTTGACACATTTGCATCAATAAGCGGATGCAATCTTCTAACCATGTCATCTCTGAGTTTTGCTTCTGAACTGGCGTTATCTATCCAATAGCTTTCAAGGTCAAAGGGATACGTCGGAAGTTGTACCAAAGAATGTTCGTTTCCTATTTGTAAACGATCCCATTGAATGTTCATCCCTTTCGTCCACATTTCTGCGATTATCTCCAACCGATCCTGAGACCAAAGGAGTGAAGACTCTCCATTTTCCTCGACTACGGACGAACCAGTCTCAGCTATATCATCCGAAATAGTACCTCGGTATAGACCCGGTTTTTCTTTGCCTTGAAGGTAAGCCTCCAAAGCTTTATCCAAAGCATTGAAATCTTTGCAAACTATAGCTAGTCGCTCCTCAAAATGCTCGCGCCCGATTTGCAATGTATAAGCAAGATCATGCAGTGTAAAATTAATACTACTCGTTTGGAACAACGTATTTACTTCCAAAACGTTATTATGTTCCATCTTCTTAAGAAGAAGTCTCCCCAGTTCCCTAATGGTGAGGCTGGTCGTTACCTCATGCAAGCTGATCTCTATGTTATATTCTCTGTTGATCTCAGATATAAAATGAATCAGATCAGTAGCATTCCCCAAGAAATCCCCGAGCTGGTCTTCCGCACTAAATTGATTTCTTTCCCCTCCAATCCACATCGTCATTGAATCAAGTAATTTATGCTCGGCATACGTATTATCAGATACTTTATTTCTCTCCGCACTGCACTTTTTCAAAAACATCCTTAACTTTTCTACATAAGCCAACAAACGATCTTTGTTGATTGCTGACAAAACAATTAATGATTCAGGTTCGTCACGGGAATCAGATATATCATTAGCCTGTTCTGGCTTATCATTAATAAATTCTTCAACGATTAAAAACGCATTGGAGCCTCCAGCTCCAAAGGAACTGATTCCCGCGCGTCGAGGATATACTTTCATCGTCCCGTTCTCCATCAGCACAGGCTGCTTCCATTCAGCAAGCTCACGCTGAACACTTACCGGACTTCCCGCAAAATCAATTCGTGGATTCAGCTTATCAGAATGAATGGACGGAACCAGTAAGCGATGTTGCATCTGAAGTAATACCTTCGTAAGTGCAGCAATCCCTGCGGCAGATTCAAGATGACCAATATTGGATTTGACAGAACCAATAGAACAAAAGCCTTTATCCTCGGTAAATTCACTAAACGCCTTAGAAATACCGTTAATTTCAATCGGGTCTCCTAACGCCGTACCCGTTCCATGGGCTTCCAGATAACTGATTGTTCGTGGATGAATTTGGGACTGATGAAATACTTCATTCAACACGCTTGCCTGAGATACTGGACTTGGAACAGTATAACCGTTTGTCTTGCCTCCGTGGTTTAGAGCCGCACCTGTAATAACCCCATAGATATAGTCGCCGTCTTGAACGGCCCTACCCAGTGGTTTTAGAAGGACTGCCCCTACCCCTTCACCGGGTACATATCCGTCCCCTCCTTCGCCAAAGCTGCGACAACGACCATCAGTAGATCCAAATTTCCCTTGACTGACCAGAATGTACTTATTGGGATGGGAAGCGATGTTCACACCGCCAGCTAAGGCATAGTCCGTTTCACCACGAATCAGACTGTCACAAGCTAACTTAAGTGCCGCCAAGGAAGAAGAACACATTGTGTCTATTGCCATGCTCGGACCTTTAAAATTCATTACAAATGAAACACGGTTAGCGATAGAAGCATAGCTGGAAGTTGGTTTTTCTACTGGGGCATCATCGCTACCATAAAGCTGGTATTGCCCCCACATGACCCCGACATATACACCTACTTTAGCGGTCTCCAGACGTTTTCTCGTATAGCCTGCATCTTCTAACGTTTCCCAGGCACATTGCAAAAATAATCTCTCCTGCGGGTCCATCAATTCGGCTTCCTTGGGAGAAATGTTAAAGAAGAGTGGATCGAACTTATCTATATCGTCCAAAAATCCCCCCCATTTGGTATAGCTTCTCCCTTTTTCTCTTTTATCGGGGTCAAAAAAAGTTCGGAAATCCCAACGATCTTCCGGAATCTCGGTAATACAATCCTTTCCAGTCACAAGATTGTTCCAATATTCCTCCAATGTCCGTGCCATTGGATAATGCCCGCTTAAGCCGATGATAGCAATTTTGTTTTCCTCTGCAGGCTGAGCTTTTATAATCGTATCTTCTTTTATATTTTGCAAACTTAATAGTGTGGGCTCGAATGTCGAGCTTGTGTCGGTTTTGTCCATCGTATCTTTGAACAATCCTTCAACTTTATCTGGATATGTCTTCAACAGATATTCCGCAAAAGCTCCAAGATTTCGGTGTTCAAAAAAGAGAGTCTGGGACAAAGGCCCGAAATGACGACCCAACTTCTCGGTCATATTCATAATCATTAAAGAATTAAAACCAAATTCATCCATGCCTCTCTGGGGGTTACATTTCGCCATCGGCAAATGTGTTTCTTTAGATACTATACCAGCTAAAAGTTTCTCTACCCGTTTACGTAACTCGGGTGCTGAGACCCTTGACAGTGTATTAGCATATTGTGATGCCTGGTCTTGACGAGATGATTCGACGATAACAGGCGCACTCTCCTGAGATTCCTTCGTTAGCATAGAACCTTGATGAACAATCGTTTGCATCAAAAGAGAGGAATCGCCCACCAAAACGGTGACCAATGATTCAGGCAGCAACAATGCTTTTTCAAGAGCAGCAGTCCCCTGCTGGCTAGCCAGTTCAGTCATTCCATTTCTCAGTCGCAACTTGTTTTTTATTTCGGCAGAAAGATTCATACCTCCCTCGCTCCAGAACGGCCAATGGATCGAAAGGCTTTTCCCGGATCTCTCACCATCCCTACTCTTTGTCTGCCGCAATGCTGCAAATTCATCCATATAGCGATTGGCATAGGCATAGTCAGTTTGGCCGATATGACCAAACAAAGAGGCTATAGACGAAAACATAACAAAAAAATCCAGTGGATCGGAGGCTGTTAATTCATCTAAAACGCGCGTTCCCCGAACCTTCGGATTTAACACCTTATCAAAGGTTTGACGATCCTTATGAAAAAGCAAACCATCATGAGTCACACCAGCACAATGAAGCACACCTTTAATTGGACCCATTTGCTCCCTGCCATTTTGCAAAATTCCTCTTAAATCCTTGTAGTTGGTTACATCCCCTTGAAAATACTGAACTCTATTACCAAAAGAACGTAGTTGCTCAAATCGAGCTAGCTTCTTTCCTACAAGCTTTTCACGACCGATCAATATAACATTACTCTCTGGAGAGGCTAACAAATGGAGAGCCAGCTGATATCCAATCCCCCCCATTCCCCCAGTGATAATATAAACTCCGCGATACTGCATCTTTTCAGCAGTAATTTGAAAAGGCCTTAATCGTTTAACACACCGATCATGCCGCGATAGATGGATTTCACGCTCCTCTGAAGTGTCGTATAGTTCCTCCCACAGCTTTAATAACCCACTCTTTTCCTCTTTCCACACTTCAGGATCAATGCATACACTTTTGGTTTGAAATCGTGGATCTTCAAGCGAAAGCGTGCGCAAAAAACCTGTAACTCCCGCATAATACGGAAGAGCATCGTTAAATCCATTGGAATAAGCGAAAGTTAAACGGATGTTGCTTATTCCATTATTTCGGTGCATTATAGCCCTTACCAGCATATACAAAGAATAAATTCCCGATTCCATGCACATGGACGTCTCAAGATATCCTCCCCTATCCAATGCCCATAAATGAAGAATATCACTGATTTCAAACGAACGCTCAATCAGGACCTTAATCAACTGGGCATAGTCTTCATCATCTTGCCCCACTTCATAAAGATCCTCGGATAATTCTTTAAATTTACGCCCCCGCTTAACCCTCAAAACAGGTTGATCAGAAAATGGCAGGGGTAAGTCGGATGGATCATCAGGCATGAACACTAGCAAGCTTTTGAGTTTTTTGCCTTGCACAGATGGTTTTTCTTTCCAATAATTCTCGAGCAGCAGAACCTCATCTGTTTTGCTTTTACTTGGTGATGGAGCAATAAACTTTGCTCCTTCTAAGGGTCTAACTACAAAATCACGTATCCTTAAAAGCAACTCGTTTTGATCGTTGGTGATTTCAATATCCGCCTTAAGCGTATCATAACTTACTCCAGGATCTTGTTTCAGATGAATGTAAGAATAACAGTGATCGCATAGAGGCGCATACAGTTCCAGACAACCTATTGAAAAAGGAACATAAGGGGAATTGGCTTGACGCAAAACGTCTAAACCTTCCATGGCATGCATAGCCCCATCCATTATTTGCGGCAATATTGTATAAACTGAATCGTCTTGTTGCAGGTCATGTGAGAGCTCAAGCAAGGCTAGCAGCTCTGTTTCATTGTACGAAACAGACCTTACAACCTGGTAACTTGCGCCATATCTCATACCTTTCTCTGCAAATGATGAGTATAACTCTTCAGCCGTTATGGATCGGTTACATCTTGTCCTTATGGCCTCCAGAGGCTCAGAATTAGCCGGAGAATCCACCTTTGCCAGTGTCTCTAGCCATCCCTGACAAACCAGAATGGCTCCAGTCTCCCCTTCCTCATGCAGCACGAATTTAATCAAATTATTCTCATCCGATAATCCGATTCGTATTTTCTTGCTTGTCTTATCAAAGCTGACAGCTGTTCTAAAGTTAACCGAATGGATCATCGAAACTGTCTGTTCACAAGCCAGTGAACCGGCAGCCCTGATCATTTCCAATATGACAGCCGCAGGCAATACAGGCTCATCACCAATAATATGCTCCTTTATTTCAAGGTTCTGTGCGTGAAATACCGTCTGATACTGTTGTCCCTTTAATGTAGATACATTCTCCCATGAAAATGGCTGAAGTGAGCGCAGTGGTTTCTGCAACTCTTCAGGAAGCCAACAACGCTGACGGTCGAATGGATACACAGGCATCGAAATGTGACGGAAGGGACGCTTATGTGAAAGCAACTCCCAATCGAGATCATGTCCTTGCGTGTAAAATAGTGCAACTTCTCCCGCTGCTTCTTTGTAGCTGATGAGATCAAGTTCATCCCTCGTTAATTTCTGCCATAACTGATCCGCAGATTTTTCACCCATTTTGGATGAAGAAAAGGTCCCCTCCCTATTCGTGTAGAGATACAAATCAGACCTCCCGTTAATAAGTAATGCCAGCTTCTGCTTCAGATCACGAACATCCGTGACAACGCATGCAGCCCGGTAGTGGAAATGGCTTCGACCGCTTTGAAGCGTACCACTAATCTCTTCCATGGTGTGGTAAGCCCCCTCCTGATCTAGCCATTCCGAAAGCTCAACGATCTTTCTCATTAAAGCCGATTCAGATTTAGCGGAAAGAGGTATAATGTGATAAGGCAAAGTCTCCCCACTATTCGGAACAAGAGTAGGTGCTTCCTCAATAACCATATGGACATTCGTTCCACTGATGCCAAATGAGCTTACTGCCGCAAGCCGTAGCTCCCCTTCCGATTTCTTCCACTCCTTTAGTGAGGTATTCACATAAAAAGGACTCTGAGCAAAATCAATATGCTCATTGGGATGATTAAAATGAAGTGAAGCCGGTATTTTGTGATTCTTCATAGCCATTAGAACTTTAATAAGTCCTGCCACCCCAGAACTCGTTATCGTATGGCCAATGTTAGTCTTGACCGATCCAATTGCACAATAATTTGTATGGGATGTCCAGTTACGAAAGGCGCCCGTGAGTGCTTTAACTTCAATGGGATCACCCAATTTGGTTCCTGTACCATGAGCCTCAACATATGTAATCCGCTCTGGATTAATTTGATATTGTTCGTAAAGATTTTGTATGAGACGCTGCTGGGACGCGGCACTTGGGGCGGTAATGCCATTTGTTTTTCCATCCTGATTCATACCAGATGCAACAATTGTTCCATAAATATGATCTCCATCTTCTAGAGCCCTTTGATAACTTTTTAATATGACGATCCCTATTCCTTCCCCAGGTACAATACCATTGGCATCATTATCAAAGGCTTTACACTGTCCGGTGTCGGAAAACATCCCCATGCTAGAGGATTGATAATACAATGTAGGTGATGTAATGATGGATACTCCTCCGGCAATAGCCATTCTAGATTCACCGGAACGAATACTGGAACAAGCCAAGTGTATAGCAACAAGAGATGAAGAACAGGCAGTATCCACAGTAACGCATGGACCGTTTAAATTAAGATGATACGCAACCCTTGCTGCCAGAATAGCGTTATCATTTCCCATCGTCGTATATGGGTCTGGAGGTGTTTTTCGGTCGTGAATAAGCTGATCATACCCCCCTGTTCTTCCCCCTATAAAAACACCCACAGGTTCTGCATTTAATTTTTTATCAGAATACCCTGCATCCTCTAGTGATTTCCAACATTCTTCAAGAACAAGACGATGCTGGGGGTCCATCATCTCTCCTTCTCTGGGAGAAATATGAAAGAAATCAGGATCAAACAGGTCTATGCCATCAATAAACCCCCCCCATTTGCTCACTGACCGAAACGGCTTTTTCATATCCGGATCAAAGAATGAATTTAGAGCCCATCTCTCTTTAGGAATTTCAGTAATAGTACTAACTCCGTTCACCAGGTTATTCCAATACTCATGGACATTTTGAGCTCCTGGGAATTTACATGAGAGCCCAATAACTGCGATCTTAAATCCATCTTCCACATACTCACAACCAGACGATTCTGCCTTTTGAGAGGTGTTTACTTCGCCAAAAGAGTAATCAAAGCACGTCTCCAATGATGCCCCCCTTGATGTAAGAAATGCCGCAAGGTCTTGAATACTAGGATGATCGTATAAATCGGTAACCTCTAGCTTCACTTTGAATGTTGACTTTATTTGGTTCATAAAATCCACGATTGTCATCGAATCAAAGCCGATTTCATAAAGCTTATGATGTGCCTTAATTTCCCCTTCATTTCCTCCCAGAATCCCAGCGGCCATTTCAATCAGTACATGCTCCATATTTTTACCGTATACTCCCGTAGAACGTTTAAACAAAGGCTCGTCCATACGCATCAGTTTCTGACGATCAATCTTCCCGCTTGGAGTGCGTGGTAATTCGCTCACCCGAATGAACGTGGACGGAATCATATACTTCGGTAATTTTACACTCATTGTTGCCCTTATCTCATCGTCCGTTAACTTAGAGTTCTCAGCAATAACGACAAAGGCCAGTAATCTTTTGGTACCATCCCTTATTTCCTTTGCTACCACCGTACATTCTTTAATTCGATTTTCTTCAGCAAGAATATGTTCAATGGCAGACAGTTCCATTCGGATTCCATGGATTTTCACCTGATTATCCCGTCTCCCGAGCAATTGAATCCTCCCATCAGGCAAATAGCGGGCCATATCCCCCATTTTGTACAATCGCTTTTCAGCAGTGTTCTCTAAAGGATTTTCAATGAATTTTGCTTTGGTTTCCTCCTCCAGATTCACATACTCTACAGCCAGAGACACACCACCAATGTATAAATCCCCAGGCACCCCCACAGGGCATAATTGCATGGAGGGATTCAAGATATACGTTTTAACATTTGTGATGGGCTTGAACCATGGCATCTGATCCGACGAAGAATCACAATCCCCTGTTGAGAATTGCATAATTCCATTGACTTCTGTAGCACCATAGTCTACTACAAGTGTAGCGTCAGGAAAGTAATTTACAAACAACTTGTATAAATCAAATGTAAAAGGTTCACCGACCGTCATACAAACCCGAATACGATTGAGGCAAGACAAATCTTCCGATGTTTCAAAGATTCGACGCAACATGGACGGAAGCATCGTACAATAAGTCACTTCATGTTTATACAAAGCGTGAATTAATCTACCCGGGTCTCTTACCGTTGTATCCGACATGATAACGGTGGGAACTCCCTGTAACAGCCCTCCTAAAAACTCCCACATCGACGGCATAAAATTCATACTAGTTCGTTGACAGCTACAATCCCCCTCTATAAAAGGGTACTTGGTCCACATATGGTTGAAAAAATTAATGAGTTGTTGCTGATGATGTCTAACCCCTTTGGGCATGCCCGTTGAACCCGATGTGTACATGATAAACGATGCTCTTAGTGATTCATTGCTGTAATCCTTTATCGCTTTAAGATAGCTGTCTTCATCCTCATAATCCGTTTCTATTACATCCAGAACTAAATGCGGAATATTGACTGAATGTAAAAAAGGTACATGCGACTCAAGAGTCAAAATTAATGTTAGACTAGCATCTTGAATAATATGATGCAAATTCGATTCCGGATAGCTGATATCTAACGGTACATACGTAAGACCTAGTTTAAAAAGAGCTAACATAGATATGACGCTGTAAATCGATCTTTCTCCATAAACTCCAACGCATGAGGCTGGCCCAAGCTTCAATTTTTCTATGCGATGAGCTACACGATCAACTGTATCTGATAGTTCCCTGTAGGTCATTCTGATGCTGAGACCACTGGGATCTTCACAAATAACGGCAATGTCATCCGGTTTAACATCTGCGACTTTAAGAAATGTTGTATATAATGAATCTTCATTGGATACAACTTTCTCATCCCCTGAACACCCCAAAATAAATGCCAGCTCTTCTGAATCCATATAGGATACATCTCTGATACGTGCTTCCGGTTGCTCTAGCAAATTACTGAGAAAGTTTCCTACATGTTTTACTATAAGTTCCACAGACAAGGAATCAAACAACATAGAAGAGTATTTCACCCCACCAAAGCACGCGGAACCATCATTTCTCATGGACACCACAGCATCCGGCAAGTCTCCATATCTTTCCTCATCCATTGAAATACTAGGGATCTTGAACCATAAATGATATAGTGAAAGCTCTTCTTCTAGGGGAAGAAGAGCTTTCACTTCTTTTACAAGGGATATAAAGGTTTGATTATCAGTGACAAAACCGTTTAACCAAACAGGCCGTTCTTGATTCTCTCCTCCTACTGTAAATCCCACTTTTACTTCATTATCAGCAATTGTATTAAAAAAGGCCGCTATCATTGCAACCATTACATGCTGTGGGTAAACCCTCAATGCCTGACATAATAAAAGAACGGAATCCCACTGCGCATCAGATAGTTCGAAAAGACGAATCATCTCCCATGCACCTACAGATTCCTCTATATATACAGAAGGTACGTGAAACGACTTAGGTAAATACTGAGCATACAATTGCTTGGCTACCGACAAAGATACTTCGTCCTTGTATTGATCCACAAGCCATTGATGGGTAAGTTCAACAGATGTAAGAAGCATGGCATCTAGAAATGATTCTAGATCCACTTGATGTAAACCTATATATTCTTGCTGCTCTTTTCGTGTTACGGAGCGTAAGAATGGCTCACTATTAAAAGAAGTGTGATACATGTAAGCGTGCTCCGTTTTATAAAAATGCGTTTTGTCGGTAGCCAACAACTTAGCCATATCCACTACCATTCATTTACCTCCTTTACACACCATTTGCTTACGAAGGTCAATAACCACCTTGCAATTTTCTCTCTCCAGCAGTTCACGATGCTCCAGAAACTTTTTGATATCCTTTAAATCCTCTACGACGTTCGTAACAATTTCCTCCAAGTGAATTCGCCCTGCTTTTTGTAAAGCCAAAATTTGGGCAAAAGCGCCACATAAATGACCACGCGATCCCTTGACAGATATTTCATTCGTAATCATATGGTCCACTCCGTTAATTTCCAACGGGACTCCTCTTCTTCCAAGCAAGACTATACGCCCATTTCCACTAACATGTTTAAATATATGATTGACGTTTTCTACATAAGCTGACGACTCAAAAACAACATCGATCTTAAGAGGCGGAGCTTTAAAAAATTCTTCAGGAGTGTACACATGATCCGCCCACTTCTTAGCGAACTGACGTCGAAACTCCAAAGGTTCAACGACATGAACTTGCGAAGCACCAAATACTTGTTTACTAAGCATAGCGCTTAATACACCGATAGGACCAGCCCCAAAAATAACAACAGTTTCGCCAGCCTTCAACTCCGCATTCTCACATCCCACATAAGCAACTCCTGCAGGTTCAATACATGCTGCCGCCATGAGATCTTGTTCGTTTCTCACACGATCCGTAATGTTGTGAGCAATTGAGCAAGGAACATCAACAACCGTTCCGAACAATCCGTCGTGCTCCAATCCTATTAATTTGGCCTGTTTGCACTGATTGAACTTCCCTTTCTTACACGATTCGCACACATTACATACCATAATAGATTCCAGTGTCACAAGCATATCAACTTGTAGATGTCTAACATGTTCCCCTACCTCTAATATTCTACCTACACCCTCATGTCCTATAATTCTTCCATTCTCTGGGATTTCCAAAGGAGCTGTGCATCGAATATAGCCTGTGTGCGGATCATTTGTAGTAAGGTGTAAATCTGTCCCACATATCCCTACATAGTACATCTCTAAACGGATTTTATCCGGGTCCAGCTTGGATAAATTGCGTTTCTCAATAGAAACCCGGGCATTTCGATAGACTTGGTTTGGTGTTGGATGCAGAATTCCCGGCATCGGTTTCTTATCAGCATGAACCAGTAGCACATCACTTTGAACCATTGACACAACACTCCTCAGATTTATATTTCACGCATAGCAATCGTTAGACCGTCTCCTATAGGCAACATACTCATGCTGACCCGATCATCTTGGTAAATACGCTTATTGATTTCTCGAATCCCTCTTGTATCCGGCCCCTGATTTTGGACATTAATGACACTACCACCCCACAACACATTGTCTACACCTATCATGCCCCCCGGTCGAACCATTCGGATAGCGCGTTCATAATAGTTACAATAATTCTCCTTATCTGCATCAATGAATATAAAATCGAAATAATTAGCATAATCTCTAGATAAAAGATTATCCATGGTCTCCAATGCTGGAGCAAGGCGAAAATCGATCTTACAGTCTACTCCAGCTTCCTCCCAAAACCTTCTTCCCATATTAGGCCACCTATCATCAATATCGCATGTTATAATCCGTCCATTGGAGGGCATAGCCAAACCCATAAGCAATGTCGTATAACCTGTAAAAGTTCCAATTTCCAATACTCGCTTAGCCCCTATCCATTTTAAAAGCAATGCAATAAATTGACTTTCTTCAGGCGGACTTTGCATAGCAGACAACAGCATACGATTAGTTTCTTCCCGAAGTTTTTGAGCTGGTTGAGGCTCTTTCAACGAAACGCTTAATAAATAATTATACAGTTCATCCGTCAAGTTCAGTGTCCGTTTCCCCATGTTATCCCTCCCCAAACTACCTGTTAGCGGGTAGTCAGTTACCATATAAGTTTCTTATACGTTGATTTAAAATCATAGCTGTTTCCTGCATTAGCTTGTCAGCAATGCTGACTACATGCCGATACCGCCAGAATTCCATTTCTGTACCTTCCACCCATCTGTTAAAAGCGCCTAAGGCTGGCCCACAGTAAACTTGGTAATCCACCTTTTGGCCTTCACTTCCACTTAAAGCCAGATTTTCAGAGAGATCAAAGTACCAACTGAATACTAACAACATTTTATACTTTGGCTCGCGTTCAGCCCTAGCTATTGCATCATGTGAGTGCACTTGCCTCAATTCCTCAAAAACTTCCTCAAAACTGCGCTTGAAATACCTGTCTTGAAGCGTACTTCTGTGTCGGTCATCTATCTCCTCTAGCGAGTCATAGCATTTAAATAATTCGTATAGTTTATTGGCCCTTGCCGGGAAGAACACTCCCTTTCTCAGAAATTGAGCCTTGGCTCCAATATGGAATAACCTCCCGATAGGTGCTATAGCAGTATCTTGAACTTTCATTTGCTGAAGCAAGTCCTTCACCTGATTACTTGTCCCTGCCTCAACAGTACACTGATTGATTGAGCCGGTCATAATAAAATCAGCCCCCATTATAAAAGATGCCGCAGCGGCTTCAGGTACCCCGATCCCTCCAGCCAAACCGACACATATCCTGCGCTTATATCCGTATTTCTTCATAAACTGATCTCTCAATCTGCAGATGACAGGCATGATTACCTCAGAGGGACCCTGTTCAGCCGACATCGCAGAATCCGCTTCTACGCACAGATCATCAGCCATAGGCACATTCTTCAGTAATTCCGCTGCCATCTCGGAAATTTTGTTGCTCCGAAGTAGTTTTTGTATCCATGATTCCGGGGCAGGACTTAAAAAAAACTCTGCCACTTCAGGTCTTGATACCTTAGCTATTATTTTATGATCACTGACGATCCTCCCTCCCATCCCTCGTCTTAAGCCTGCAGCACGGTATAACACCAAGGCTGGAGTAATACTCACAAAAGACGATGCCTCAAGAACCTTTACTTTATTTTTGATAAGCATCTCTATTAAAGCTTCTTCTCTTTGAGGATCGAAAGGATCATGAGCGAGGTTTACTCCATACGTATACTCCCCATCTAATTCTTGTCTAATCCAGTGAAGCGAATCTTCAATCTCTGAAAAAGTCAGACCGGTTACACCCAAAAAACCCATAAGTCCACCTTTTGCTAATGCAATAACCATCTCCTTTGAGGAAATTCCCTTATGCATTCCCCCGGCATAATAAGCATATTTAAGCCCATATTTCTTTCTAAATTCCTCATTTCCTAAAGATCCGGAAGAGATAACCATCTTCCCGCCCTCGAGCGGTTTCGACTGAATTTGCTCCGCTCCCAAATCTAGCGGTTCTGCTTCATTCCGTATCTGGTCAAGCAATTTGGTTAGTACCTGCTTTGGACCAATCTCTTCTATGCTCTCCACTCCCAAAGCAAGCAAATATCGCATACTGTCTGTCCAATTTACAGGATGTGTCATCTGATCAGTCAGGTTTCGTTTGATATCGGAAGAATTATAAGGTCTTGCATGAACGTTAGATATTACAGGGAATTGAAGCTCCTTAAACTGAATTTTGCTCAAATACTTCTTAAATTGTTCCTGTGCTTCTTCCATGTAACGGGAGTGAAAGGCTCCGCTCACATTCAGTGGAACCACTCCTCTGGCTCCTGCAGCTCCCAGAAGACGGATGGACTCGTTAATTTCATGCTTTAAGCCTGAAATAACAATTTGTGTAGGTGTATTTAAATTCGCAATATCAATACCTTGTAAATTGCTATCTTGCAAAACCGCCCGGATCTCTTTTGCATCCATGCCTAAAACTGCTGCCATAGCTCCTGGAGTAACTTGGCTCATCAGTTCTCCGCGTTTTCTTACAAGTTCTAATCCGATTTCAAAGTCAAAGGCTCCTGCCGCAAATAGGGCATTAAACTCTCCCAGGCTATGCCCTGCTACAAAATCTGGAGTAATTTTCCGGTCATTAACAGTCTTTACGAAATGGAGCGCATTGACAACATACAGAGCCGGTTGTGTATAAGCAGTATTTCCAAGCTTTTGCTCCGGATCTTGTAAACAAAGTTGCTTTATAGAATAACCCAATACTTGGTCAGCTATAGATGTTAATTTGGGGAACTCATCAAATAGGTTCTCGCCCATACCTACATACTGGGAACCTTGACCTGGAAACATAAAGGCTCTCATTGTTGTGAAACCTCCTTCATTGAAACATTCGTAACTATAAATTTAATGCCAAATAGGACCTGCACCGAATTCTTCGGGCGGTCCTATGTAAGGTAATATAGAAAATAAGGAGAATAGACACACCTTCCCCATGTCATCTGCTATATCTAGCACACTACGAAAATGAATTATATCTCACCTTGCCTTCCAACGCGCCTAAACATCGATTGGAACGATACCGGTTCGTCACTATCATGTAACAAGTAGGTGAGCTGTCTATTATCACTAAGATTGTGTGTATTATATCTCTACAATTTATATATTTCAGTGACATTTTGGTCTTGACAAATTACTTTTTACTAATTCTAGTCTATCATCCCTAAAATGAGCGCGCAAAATTGAGGATTTTAACCTTATCGTTTTTTAAATGATAAGTATACTCTATTTGTTACGTTGGATCATTGAACTCAATTTTCGATTATATGCTCAGACCTTAGCATGTCTGCTAGAAGTCTCTATTATCTTCTATTGAACTAACGGACAGGATATTTCTACCTGTTATACCGGGGTTTATTTTTACCTGCCTGGCTAGATCGCTAATGTTTAAATCGTTTTTTCCATGTAATTAAGTATCTCTGCGAGTATTGTGGTTGTTTTTACCCAAATTAACCACGCCTTTATAAGGTAACTTTTTAGGATATCAATCAATTTAAATATGGTATATCACAATCAAATGGTGAAATACGAATTCTGGAAATAAGTATACTATCCTTTGGGAAGTTTTTATTTACCTCTCAATAATTTACTTTATATAGACAAATCTATTTTTTCACTATAGAAGAAAGGACCTTAATTCTGATAGTATTAAAAAAAAGGAGGATTTTAACTGTGAAAAGTATTGGTATGACTCGGCCATTAGACCCTCTAGGTCGTATTGTAATCCCTAAAGAAATGAGAGAAACGATGGGTTATAATGTGGGAGACCCGATAGAAATTTTTATGGATGAAGAACACGGTCTCTTAGCGTTTCGTAGATATACGGGTGTTTCCTGTAATATGTGCGGTTCTATCGACGAATTGACATACTTCAAGGATTACTTTATATGCGTACGCTGTATTGATGACTTAAAGAATGACAGGGGCGTTCAGTCGAAAGTAGCGCATGTCAAGCCCGGGACCGAAAAGGCAATTAAGGAGCCGAAAAGGTCTCCTCTTCCAACAGAGCAACTATTACAAACACTAAAGAATCTCATTCATCAAAAGCCTAACTTGACACAAAAAGAGTATGCTGAATTAATGAGTGTTTCTCAACCAAGGATTTCTCAACTCAAAAAAATGCTTCACTAAGGGCACCTTTATTTTCTCTATCCCTTTTAGCATCAATAAGTGGATTGTCAACAGTAAATCAAACAACTTTTTTAAG